>JAQUTH010000156.1 GCA_028709885.1 Flavobacteriales bacterium | reverse complement strand
CCTCGCGAGGTAAAAGACGATATGACTCTTTTAAAGAAAAAATAAGTTCATTCTTCTAATTTCAAATATCCATTTTTCCTCATATCATACATGGGGATAGTTTTTTCAGTGCAGTAGCGTATCCACAGAGGCATTATCCGCACAGGAGAGGAAGGCAGTAAAATGATGCGTGAAGGCGTTATTTCTGGGTAGAAAAAAGTATCTGTCAGCAGAGAAAAACGTTCATTAGGAAAAACATGGCGTATGTCTGTGGCATAGCAAATGGTATCTTTTTCAGAGTAAAGACAGTCGTTTTTTCCCAATGGTATAAATTCTTTTCCGCTGTAAACCACGCATTTTCCATCTACCACGCCCACGTAAGCACTTTTATCTTCCATTAGTATAGAACAAAGAACGGCTATCACACCGCTCAAAGCGAGATATAGGCTCATTTTTCTGTTGCGCAAAAGGAATAAAACAGCCAAAGCAAAAAGTCCTATTGCCACGCAAGCAAAAAGCCCCAAAGAATAACCCTGTACAGCAAATTCGCTTTTTTCACCTATCGTAGAGGCTATATCGGCAGCAAAAGCACAGACGTTGCTGTACCAAGTGCTGATAATCGGCACACTCACTCCACACAAAGCCACCACTATCATGACCAGTCCCCACGGTATGATGATGTAACTGATAAGAGGTATTAGCATAAGGTTGGACAGAGGAAAAAGAAGGTTCAAGTAGTCAAAATAATACATCACAAATGGCAACAGAGCTATCTGAGCCACCATACTCACCGCTACTATCTTTACAAAAAAAGACCACGGCGAAGGTATCTTATTGCACCACTTATCTACCAATGGATAAAAAACTATGATGCCAGCCGTTGCAGCGTAACTCATCTGATAGCCAGCCGAAAAAATGTCCATTGGGTGAAAAATGAGATACGAAACACCAGCAACACCAAGTGCATTAAGTGAAAAATACGCCCTTTTCCCAGTTCCTGCTACTGTCAAAATGGAGAACATCCACAGTGCACGTACCACTGGTGCAGAAAAACCACATAAATATCCGTATGCCCACAATATGCCCAGAACTATCGCCATGCGAAGTACTTTTTTACGCCTTAGAAAAAAAGTGAGCCACCACGCCAGCATAGCGATGATGCCTACATGAAGTCCAGATACTACCAAAAGGTGCGTAGTTCCACTTAGCCTAAATGCTTCTTTGGTGGTGTGGTCTATGGCGGCTTTGTCTGCCAAGATAAGAGCCGATGTCATTTGAGCGGACAGTGGACTTACGTTCGCTTTTAGAAGAGAGTTTTTTATGTGTTCACGTATGTGGTAGCGTAGTGTGGCGCTGTTGATAGCGTTTTTGCCCGTCGGTATATGATGTCCTGAATATAGTGTTCCGATGACGTTTTTGCGGTGAGCCGATGCTGCAAAATCTGCCGATAGAGGGTTCTTTTTTGCAGATATTGGTACTAAGATAGCGCGTCCTTTTAGCACGTCGCCTACTTTGATGTCCTCTTTCTCATCTACCCAGCGGTTTAGCGTGTACCATGAAGGGAGGTTTTCTATCTGTGGGGATGATATGTCTTTTAATGATATGTTAATGACTGTGTCTTTGGAAAAAACGGGAGCAGATACCTCTGTTACTGTTGCTGTAAAATCTACTGCACAGTACCAAGGCATTTTTTCTAAAACCGTTTCTTGTGATTTTCTGACCGATGCTCCCAGTGTGCAGGCAGAGAAAAACAGCACAGCAAATAGTGTCATAACACAGGCATTTCTCCTTTTGAAAAAAAACAGAAAAATACAGAGTGCAAGACTAATGACTAAGCCCAGAAAAGCTATCCAAACCTGACATACAGAAGATACTACCAGTGCAGATGCAAAAACTACGAATATCAAAAATGCGACGTGTTTTTGCATGGCGTGGTTTTATTTTTCTTGTAGATAGCGAATGATGAGCTGGGCAGCGCGTTTGGAAGCACCTCCGTCGCCCAGTGTGTGGCGTATCTGAGCATACTCATGGAGCATTTTCTCTCGGTATTCTCCGTGAAGTATTTTCTCAAATTCAAAGCGCAGTAAAGAGCGGTTAAAGTCATCTTGTATCAGCTCTTTAACCACTGGAGCATCTGCTATCAGGTTTACCAAAGAAATGTATTTTACCTTGACCACCATACGTCCTATCCAGTATGAAATAGGGCTGCCTTTGTAACAAACTACCTGTGGAGTACCTATCAGAGCTGTTTCCAACGTCGCTGTGCCTGATGTTACAAGAGCGGCATGGGCAGCGGAAAGTATTTGGTATGTCTGTCCAGCAAGGATTTTTACGTCTGCCGAGCCTATTATCTTTTTGTAAAAGTCTTCATCATGGGATGGAGCAGCGGCCAAAATAAATTGATATTGTGGGTACAGAGCTGGCAGAGTGCACATAGTGGGAAGCATGGCTTTTATTTCCTGAGAGCGGCTACCAGGCAAAAGTGCTATCACTGGACGAGAGTCCAGACCGTACAGTTTCTGAAATTCCTCTGCCGTAGGGGCGTGTCTTTGTTCCAACGCATCCAAAAGAGGGTGTCCTACATAATCAACGTTATAGTTATGTTTTTGGAAAAAGGCTTTTTCAAATGGCAGAATGACCAACATGTGGTCTATATTTTTCTTGATAGTCTTGACACGTCCTTCTTTCCATGCCCATACTTGTGGCGATATGTAGTAAAATGTCTTAAAGCCTTTTTTATGACACCATGAGGCTATGTTGAGGTTAAAACCTGGGTAGTCTATAAATATTACGGCATCAGGAGCAAAGTTTTCTATGTCCTTTTTGCAAAAAGACATATTGCCAATGATGGTTTTTATGTTGAAAAGTACCTCCACAAAGCCCATAAATGCCAAATCACGATAGTGTTTTACCACCTCGGCGCCTTGTTTTGCCATGAGGTCTCCTCCCCATGCACGTATCTGAGACTGAGGGTCTTGTTCTTTTATGACGCGGATGAGATTGCTACCGTGAAGGTCTCCCGAGGCTTCGCCTGCTATGATGTAATACTTCATGTTACCCGATGTTGTTTATAAACTCCATGTTTCCAGTTCTTGCATAGCAGCGTGTGCTGTGAGGTCAAATGTTGTTGGTACTACCGATGCGTACCCGTGGTCCAATGCCCATTGGTCTGTGTCTTTTCCTTCG
>JAQUTH010000036.1:7039-15119 GCA_028709885.1 Flavobacteriales bacterium | reverse complement strand
TACTTGACCACATGATACGTGCCCTTGACTTTGCCAATAAAGACGCATCTCCACGTGGACTTCCTCTTATTCGTAAAGGAGACTGGAATGACACTCTTGACCACATAGGACCAAAAGGAAAAGGAGAAAGCCTATGGTGCGCTATGTTCCTTTGCTACGCCATGAAAAAATGTTTTGAAGTACTGGAACTTCGCGGAGAAAAAACAGTGATAGAGCGTTGGCAGAAAGCGTATGACCGCATAGCAAAAGTCCTTAACGAAGAATGCTGGGATGGCGAGTGGTATCTACGCGCTACCCGCGACAACGGACAAGTGGTAGGCTCTCACAAAGACAAACAAGGAAAAGTATTTATCAATACCCTTTCATGGCCTATCATCTCAGGCATAGCACCAAAAGACCGTGCCGACAGCTCCATAGCTACTGGTATCAAGTACATGGAAAACAAAACAGGCATACAGATATGCTACCCATCATACACCGAAGTAGATGATACAATGGGACTTATCTCTCGCTGCGTACCAGGTAAAAAAGAAAATGGAGCAGTCTTTAACCACGCATCTGCATGGTTTGTAATGGCAGCCCTTATGAATGGCGACAAAGAAACAGCATGGCGCATATACAAGAAAATGATACCTCTTTACTCATCTGAGGCAGTATCGTTAGACCGTTATGAGACAGAACCATACGTTTACTCTGAATATGTTACATCCAGAGACCACCCAACAGAAGGGCAAGCATCACACTCATGGCTTACAGGCTCAGGAGTATGGATGTACCGCATAGCAGTGGACGGAATCATGGGAGTCAAGACATCGGTAGCAGGTGTTCGCTTTGAGCCAGCATTGCCAGCAGAATGGAACGGAGCATCTATCAAACGTTCTTTCCGAGGAAAAACACTCAACGTAACTTACAAAGCAGCTGATGTAGCCGGACAAACAGTTACTGTAAACGGAGAAAAAGTACCAGCCACAGACTGGATAGACGTAACAAAATACGCACCATCTACTCTTGAAATAGAGGTAACATATCCAAAAAGTAAATAATTTTTAATAAAAACGCCTGCCTATGAAAAAATAGGCAGGCGTTTATAAATATTTTTAGTATTTTTGAGCATATAAATCAAGACTATATAAAAATATTTTAAGAACTACACGGCATGAAAAAACTCAGCGCATACGAAAATTTAAGTTTCAACACCCGCCAATCCTCAGCATACATGCGCGCCATACAGAAATTTTCCAAATGTGGCGACATGACAATACCAGAGTTTAGTACAGCCATAGGTATATCCGTACCCACAGGTACCAAGATAATAAATGATCTTTTGGCTCAAAAACTCCTCATCTGCAAAGGAAAACGCGAACAGATAGGAGGACGCCCACCACTGATATATGGACTAAACAAAGACCTTTTTAAAGTAGTAGCTGTTGAAGTACTATTGAAACGTATCCGCGTGGGAGTATTGAACGTTCAGGGCGAATGGTTGGCGTATGATGAAGATGGGGATTTTCGTCTTAAAAACAGCCAAGAGTCGTTGGATTTCATAGTGCAATATGTGCAGTCTTTTTTAAAGACAAGTAAAGTTGTAGATACGGAAATATTGGGAGTTGGAGTATCCCTGGTAGGTATGAACGATATACACTCAGGTAAAACTTATTCATATTTTGATTTTTTGAATGAGCCACTTACAAAATACCTTTCGGGAGTGTTTCAAAAAAATGTGTACGTAGAAAATGACTCTTATGCATACGGATTGGCAGAAACAAAACTTGGAGGACTACGTGAACATCAGAATGGTTTTGCTATAAATCTAAGCCGAGGACTCGGTATGGCGTTGCTCTCAGAAGGACATCTTCATGCTGGTTCTAACGGTTTTGCGGGAGAGTTTGGACATATGCAGTTTGGTAATGGAACACGTATGTGCGTGTGCCGAAAGACTGGCTGTCTGGGTACTGAGGCATCTGGTTTTGCATTGGAAATGGATTACCGTGAACACGTTGCCAGTGGAGAACAAAGCTCTCTTACCACCGAAGACCCTCGTTATGACGATATAATAAAAGGCGCTCTCAAAGGGGATGAGTTATGTATAAAATTGGTGTATGATGTAGGAGAAAAACTCGGTTTTGCACTTGGAAATATTATTAACTTATTAAATCCTGAAATCATCATCATCGGAGGAAAGTTGGCACGTTCCAAAGACCTTCTTTTAGACGGAGTGATGTTCGGGGCGCGACGTTCGGCACTAACTCAAAGCATGAAAAATTGCCACATAGAACTTTCAAAACTGGATGATAGGGCAGGCGTACTGGGTGCAGGACTCAACGTGTTTACCAAGTATGAACTTTTGTAAATATTATTATTAAATATAAAAGCACTCATTAAAGGGTGCTTTTTTTTGCCTTTTTCATACCTTTGCACCCAAAATTAATATAATATGTCTAAAATATTACTCACTATTTTATTGCTGGTCATATCTAATGTTTTTATGACATTTGCGTGGTATGGACATCTTAAAATGGAACAATACAGCTGGTTTTCACGTTTGGGACTGTGGGCGGTGGTGCTTATAAGCTGGGGAATAGCCCTTTTTGAGTATTGTTTTCAGGTGCCAGCTAACCGCTTAGGCTCTCAGATAAATGGAGGGCCGTTTTCTCTTATGGAGCTAAAAGTGATGCAAGAGGTTATAACATTGGTGGTATTCACCGCATTTACTCTTATTTTTTTCAAAACAGAGACATTCCGAGTCAATCATTTGATAGGTTTTGTTTTTTTGGTGTTAGCAGTGTATTTTATCTTTAAAAAATAGTTTATTCTAAATAACATTTGTTATGTAAAATATATTTAACTTAGCCAGTTAAACTACGTGTAAATAAATGTTGTTTTGCCATGAAGATATTATTGTCCTGTGTATGTGTCTTGTTACCTTTTTTGTCTTTTTCAAAGACTGATACATCGCCAGTTTTAAAGATAATGGGCGGTGATGCTTATCCTCCCTATGAGTTCATAAATGATAAAGGACAGCCAGATGGTTTTAATGTGGAATTTGCCAAGGCTTTGATGAAACAGATGGGACAAGACTACACATTGGAGTTGGGTCAATGGTCTGATGTTTCCGAAAAAATTTTTAATGGTGAAATAGACCTCGTCATCGGAATGATGCATTCTGTTCCAAGAATTTCAAAGGTAAATTACGCACTTTCTTATTTATATGTATATCATTCTTTCTTAGTTAGAGCAGACTCTGGAATTTCATCACCAGTGGGGCTTCATGGTAAAAAAATAGTGGTTAAAAAAGGAGGTATAGCTGAATATTATCTTAGTAAAGATGTTGTAACCACAGATGTAGTTGCTATTCCCAATATTATCCAAGGCTATCAAATGCTAAAAGAAGGCAAATGTGATGCCATAATGTGTGATAGAGATATTATAAATTATTTGCGAGGACAAAATTCTAATTTTTCAATGTTTACCGAATTTCCATCTAATATGCCTCCAAAGGGGTATGGGATAGTGGTAAATAAAAATGATGATCAATTGCTTGAAATGGTTGATGAAGCTATTGCAACATTGTATCAAAATGGAACGTATGATGCTATATATGACCGTTGGTTTAATGTATATAATCAAAAAAAATATTCAAATGAACTATTGATGGTGCTAACCATAGTGATATTAGTTGCAGTATTGTCATTGATGTTAGTATATTTTCTTCGTAGAAAAGTGATAAAATCTACTGCTGAGATAAAAAAGCATGTTTATCAGACTTCTAAATTATATCATGAAAATGCTTTGGTGCTAAAATCCCTCCCAATAGGAATGGCAATATATGATAATAAGGGCAATCTCAGTTATATCAATAATTCTTTTGCACAAATATTCGGAGTTAAGAATATAAATGCTCATTTGAAACATCATATCAGTATATATGATGACCCAATAATTTCAGGTGAAGCAAAAGAACGTATAGGTCGTGGAGAGGAATTTGACATGAATATAAAGTATGATGTAAATATTCATAACGAGAAAAAATATTATTCTTCGTACCTACAAAAAACGCTTTATTTATCTATAAGGATGCGTTTTGTCAGAGATAAAAACAATAGAGTAGAGAAAATGATACTCATTGTAAATGATGAAACAAATCTAAGAGAAAGGGAAATAAAGCTGCAAAATTCAGAAATGGACTTGCATTTAGCACTCAAAGCAGGAAACCTTGATGTTTGGATGTATAATATAGCCAATGATAAGTTTGTACAAATGTATGGAAATGATTTGCTAAAAAATGGCATATCTTTTCAGGAGAGTATTAATTTTATTCACCATTCATCCATAGAATGCTGGAAACAATTATTTTCAGACCTTATATGTCAAAGAATGTCAGAACAGGAGTGTATAATACGTTTTTTGAATCCCAATGCCAAGACTGACTTATACGTACAGACCAGAATAATTCCCGTTTTAAATGAAAAAAGAGAAGTAATATCACTTATAGGTACATATAAAAATGTAACAGAAGATTATCTTTTGGAACAAGAACTCAAAGATTATAATGAAAAAACAGAACTTATTATACGCTCTTGTAATATCATACAGTGGGATTATGATATAAATAGGAAAGTAGTCAGTACATATACGCCTGGTGCTATTCTTCCAGGTGTAGATATAACTATGGATATGTATTTGTCTTTTGTTCATCCAGACGATAAGGAGAAAACGAAGATTTTTTTTGAAGCTATGAACAAAGGAGAATTAGAGTCATTTGAAGAAGAAATAAGACTCCTTTTGCCTACATCCAAAGGATATAAAAACGTTATTCTAAATGGTGCGCCAATAACTGATGAAAACGGACGGATAGTGCGTTACACAGGGCTAAGAAGAGATGTTACAGACATTGTGCAGTTAAACGAGAAAATGCACGATACTCAGAAACAGCTGAATTTGGCACTCAGAGCAGGAAAAATAGAGCCTATCCTGTGGGATTTAAAGACAGATTTGATATATATTACTTTTGAAGACATAATACGCGAAAAACATATAGACATAACCAGTGAAGGCATACTTTTGAGTAAAGTATTAGATTCTTTAAGCGAGGAATATCGTGAAAAGGCAATAGAAATATTTAACTCTATAAAAAACGGGGAAAAGAAAGAGGTTATGGATGAAGTTCAATATGCCTTTTTGTCCGCAGACGGTAATTCGCAACCTTATGTTTATTATGAAGTACATCTTATAGTGGATAAGGTAGGAATGGATGGGTTGCCAACGCGTGTGGTAGGTTATCTGCAAGATATAACCGAACGCAAACATATGTATGACGAACTTCAAGCCTCAAAAGAGTGGGCTGAAGCCTCAAATAAACTAAAAAGCGCATTTTTGGCAAATATGAGCCACGAGATACGTACACCGCTAAATGCAATAGTAGGTTTTTCGCAACTAATGTCCGAAGCTCACGAAGACGAGGAGAGAAAAGAGTATCAGAATATCATACAGATGAATAGTGACCTTTTGCTCAAACTTATAAACGATATTCTTGATTTGTCAAAGATAGAATCTGGATATATAGACCTCAAACCATCTGATTTTGATTTATCTGAGCAAATGGAAAGTCTGTCAAAATCACTTGCACAGCGTATTACAAATCCAAAAGTTGTGTTTACTTTGGATAATCCATATAAAAAATGTATAGTCAATACCGATAAAAGTCGTCTAATACAAGTGGTAACCAATTTTGTAACCAACGCTATCAAATTTACCCCCGAAGGAAGCATAAAACTCAAATATTTCATGGTTGATAATGGAATAAAAATAACAGTGAGCGATACCGGCATTGGCATAGCAGAAGAAAAAATACAGCGAGTATTCCAAAGATTTGAAAAACTGGATGACTTTGCTCAAGGCACAGGTCTCGGTATGGCAATAAGCAAGGCAATAATAGAGGCAAATGGAGGTAAGATAGGCGTAGAATCCACCGAAGGCAAAGGCTCTACATTCTGGGCATGGTGGCCTATTACTCCATTGGAAATGGAGTAATTTTTTATAGAGAAATGTTCGGCAATATGTATTCAAAAAATAAAGCCACTGAAAATTCAGTGGCTTTTTGTGACCCCGGAAGGATTCAAACCTTCAACCTTCAGAGCCGTAATCTGATGCTCTATTCAGTTAAGCTACGGGGCCTTTTTGTCATTAAGACGAGTGCAAATGTATGACGAAAAATCTATTTATGCAAATAAAAAGTCTATAAAAAATCAAATTATTTTATTGAACACACTAATCCACGTTCCATCAGTTCTTTGCACATGACCACCACCACATCAAAAGGTGCGGATTTGACAACACACTGCCCAGTAGCATCTACCAAAGTAGCACATTGCTCCGCCTGCAAAGGCTCATGACCACATATCTCCACCAACGCATCAATGACAAAATCAAACGAGTGGACATCATCATTATGCAACACCAGCTCTCTTAGCGATGAAGAACCACCGCTGAATTTGTACACTGGATAAATAAAATGTGAAGAATGTTCCATAGAAATAAAAACCCGACAAGCAAGCCTGTCGGGTTATATAAATGTTATTCAGCGTAATATTTAGAAACGGAACTTTTCTTTCCGTGAGCCACAGTGATAGCTTGCACGTTACTTCCAGAAACACCCACAGGCGCAGTCCAACGTTTTGATGAAACCGTAGGAGTAGAACCATCAGTGGTGTAATAAACATCGCCAGAAGGAACACTATTACTTATGTACAGCGTACTGTCGGTTATTTCTATACCGGGAGGAGCTATGCGGAAATCAACACCTTTTTTCTCTAAGAAAGACATTCCTTTGGCATCTATAACAGAAAGGTAATGCCCCATAGCTGCCCCATAAGCAGCATTGCGAGCAGTAGCGTCTTTAACATCAGCCCAAGCAGGAGAAGCGTTCCATGAACGTTCAGAAAGACCGAACATCTTAGGAAAAATGTAATACTGCATCATCTGTTCGCTCTTAATGGTTTCACTCCAAAGCTCGCCTTGAATACCGCGAATATGTTTTTTGCCCTCAGGAGTAAGTATTTCTTTTGCAGACCCGTCAGCCTTAAACGGAGCAGTATCCCAGTCCATCACCGCACCTTGCAAACCTAAACGCACCGAACGGTAA
The DNA here is from genome assembly GCA_028709885.1 of Flavobacteriales bacterium. Taxonomy (GTDB): domain Bacteria; phylum Bacteroidota; class Bacteroidia; order Flavobacteriales; family UBA1820; genus Merdimorpha. The sequence continues at coordinate 7,978 of JAQUTH010000036.1, read as the reverse complement.
ACGTCATAAGGAAGAAGGTCAAAAGCGAGGCGTTCACCACCCCAGCCTCCCCAGTAAAGACCGGGTTCGTCAGCACTTTTTCCATACGCAAAGTCAAAATAAACGTTAGGAGCGTTGCAAAGAATGATGTCGTATCCTGCATTGGCGAGAATGTAAGGGATTTGCTCGCCTCCCCATTCGCCTACTGTATCCCAGCAGAAAGCCATGAAGCCTTGTCCGAGGAATTTAGGGTTTGGTTTGCCTTTTTTGGAAGCTATCTCCATCCAGCCCCAGTATTTAAGACCTTTTTCGTCTAATATTTTCTTGAAACGGGCGGTGAAATAGTCTCTCAAATCCGCCATTGTAGCTATCTTACCGTCTGTAACCATTTTTTGGCACAGCGGACTTCCTAACCAAGCTCCACGAGGTACTTCATCGCCTCCTGTCTGTATGGCAGGAAGAAAAGCGTCAGCCTCGGTGTACATGGATTGTATTTCTGTAACTACTTTTTCCAAAAAATTATATACACCTTCACGAGCCACACACATTACGTTGTCATGAAAAGCCTGAGCTGATGTGTATTTTGAAGTGTCGTCAGGGTCGCTCATAAGGTATTGCTCCGCTTTTTTAATGTCTGTGTTTTTGTATTTCTCATAGCGAGCTTTCATGGAAAATACAGCTGCACGTGCATGTCCAGGTGTTTCTATCTCAGGAACAACATCTATATGTAGTTTTTTAGCATAGCGAAGTATCTCTATAAATTCTTTTCTTGTAAAAAATCCATATCCACGGCTGTTTACGTCAAAAGCATCTGGACCAGAGCCGTAAGCTGGGTGTAGCATATCTTTTTCATCCAATGTATGACCACGACGAGCACCGTATTCGGTCAGTTCAGGTAGTCCTGGTATCTCCAAACGCCAAGCCTCGTCATCGTTAAAGTGGAAGTGGAATTTGTTAAGT
>JAQUTH010000036.1:0-7029 GCA_028709885.1 Flavobacteriales bacterium | reverse complement strand
GTTAAGTTTAAAATGAGCCATAACGTCCAAAACGCGCATTATAGCTTCTTTTGATTGGAAATTACGTGCCACATCAAGCATAAAACCACGGTACTCCATATCAGGAGCGTCGTTTATAGTGATGCTCTGTGTGGTAAATGGCAACGAAGCTCCGTTTAGCATAGAGCGAAGAGTCTGTATGCCATAGAAAACGCCTGCTGGTGTTGCGCCAGATATTACAGCGGATGTGCTGTCCAGTGTCAATGAATAAGCCTCTTGATTGGTTAGCTCTTGGTTTAGCTTTAATTCTATGGTGTAAGAACCATTGGGAGCTATCTTGGCGTTGTTTTCTTCTTTCAGTACAGATGAAAGAATGTTTTTTTCGTTGTTTAGAACATCTGGTGCCGATATTTGCAACGAAGAAGGAATAGTTATGTTTTTACCTTTTTGCAAAACCTCTTTTACTGACGGTATGATGTCTGTGTGAGCCACCGAATCTGTCAAAACCAAATCCTTGTCCATAGAGTATAGATACTGCCCAGTAGGGAAAGGGTATTGGTCTCTTTTACTACGAAGAAGACTCTTTGGAGTGTTGACAAATGAAAGTTCAACAGGTTTCATCTTAACAGGTGATAGTTCCTTGCCAGATTCGTCGCATGGAACAAAGTACATACCCATAGGACCTTCCGTCTTTTTCAGAGCCGAACCGCGTAGGTAAATAGTTACCACCATAGAATCTCCCGGTTCCAAAGTTTTGTAGTTTTCGGTAGGGAAAATGCGAAAAAAATAGGCAATGACTTGTTCCAGTTTAACGGGAGTGTTTTCCTCATATTTAGGCACACGGGAAAATTGGTTGTAGTACAAAATCCAATTATTGTCCAGCGGAGCATCGGACACATTCTTGAAGCACCAAACAGTCTTGTAATGTGTGCTGTCTGCATCCATGCGGTTACCTTCCATGCGCCATGTTACTTCCAATGGAGCAGGATATAGCTTTTCCGCTGTTTTGCATCCCCACAGACATCCTATTGCCAAAAGGGATAAAATAATTTTTTTCATCATGAGTAAGGTAATAATATAGGTTATTGAATAATTTATTTTGAGTCTGTTCCCTCATCAACAGATAGCACAACGCTTCTTATGGCAAAAACTTTGGCTACCAATTCTGGGTAATTGTCTTGCATCACATGTGCAAGGTCTGGTTCTAATGATATGGCTTTTGAAAATATGGTAAAACCCTTTTCGTCATTTCCAAGAGCGTAATAAACGGCGCTCATATGGTAAAATACCTCATTTACCTCAGGGTAAAGGGTACGCGTGTCCTGCAATACCGATAGAGCAGCTTGAAAATCTCCTCTTTGGTATAAAAAGTAAGCCAGGTCCATATAATCCTCTGCGTTGCTCTCGGGGTGGTTAATGACTTCTTTCAGGTGTGAAAGAGCATCGTCCCACATTTGTAAAGACTCCTCTATCTCCCAGCAAAGGCGCAGACATTCTATATCGGTGCTGTCAGCCTCAATGCCTTGGTATATGTAGTCAAGAGCTTGTTTTTTATATCCAGCAGCAAAATGTACCGAAGCGAGGTTGAACCAGCCTTCGGGTAGCTGAGGGTCGTAATGTATAGCTTTTAGGAAATATTCGCACGCAGAGTCAAAATCGCCCATTTCGTGGTAACACTTACCTATCAAAGAGTAAGGAGTAGGGTCATCCATCGTCCTGACAGATAGCAGGCGTTTTATGGTGTCGATAGCCTCTTTGTATTTTTCTTGGTCAAAAAGTATTTCTGACATATCAAAAAAAGGCACTGCCCACGAAGGACTTATGTAGGTAGCGTATTCCATTGCCTTGATAGCTCCTTCTTCGTCTTCATTTTTAAGGCGAAAAACGCCTAAAAGATGCCATATTTTGGCGTTGTAAGGGTCTTTGTTTAGTAGTTTTTCAAAAAAATGCTCAGCCAAAGAGTAACTTTCGCTTTGGAAATACATATTTACCAAACTATCCACAGCATTTTCCTGCGTAGGTTCGTTAAGAACAGCACGTTGATAGTATTTTATGGCAAGACCGTAGTTTTCCTCGTTGGCATATTCGTCTCCCAAAAGGACGTTTATTCTGAAAAAATCTTCGTAGTCATTATATGCTGCCAGAAAAAACTCTATTGCCTCTTTCGGGTGGTCTAATGTGGAATGGTATAAACCTATCAAAACGTTGAGTTCGGCAGTGTCAGGTATCACGCCACAGAGATACTGTATGATGTCTTCTGCAAGGTCTGTGTTAGCGGAAAAAAGGTAAGCCTCAGCGCACGTGATTTTAAGCTCGGTAGAGGCTGTGTATATCTCCAAAGCAGTATCGGCAGCGTTTTTGGCGTTGTCATAGAGCATATTATCTAAATAATATTCTATGATGTCTATCCATTCGGAGACGTCAAAAAATACAGCTTCTCCATTTTTTTGTGAAGCTTCGTAGCGTTCTACTGTATTTTTTGCGTTGTTTTCTTCCGGTGATATAAACATTATGGGTAGGGTTGAATATACACGTGTAAAAATACGAAGAAAAAGGAAGGTATTTACATCTTACACAAATATTTATCAACAATGTAAAGCTGTGAGCCTCACTTTTTATTTAGTCTTCGTCCTCTGGTGTTATTTCCTGAGGAGCGATAGTTAATTTTATCTCTTTTATACGTTTGCGGTCTATGGCACTAACGGTAAAGACATATCGCCCAAAAGCCACTATCTCTTGTCCTTTTTTAGGAAAAGCGCCGTTTGTTTCCAAAATAAAACCAGCCAAAGAGTCAGCCTCACCTTTGTTCTGTTCAAACATATCAACTGTGTCATCGTCAAGGTCTAAGATACGGTAAAAATCCACCAGCTGAGTGTTTCCCTCAAAAGTGAAATGAGTGTCGTCATCCTGAGTGTAGCCTTCTTCTTCCTCAGTGTCAAACTCATCTGAAATACTACCTACTATTTCCTCCAAAATATCGTCCATAGTTATAATACCAGATGTTCCGCCATATTCGTCAACCACAACAGCCATGTGGTTTTTCTTTTCCTGAAAATCTACCAAAATATCGTCTATCTTGCGGTTTTCAGGTACAAAATGAGGAGCGCGAAGCAGTTTTTGCCAAGGATAATCTTTTTCTTTCAGGTAAGCCAAAAGGTCTTTTATGTACAAAATGCCGCGTATGTTGTCTGGATTTTCGTGATACACAGGTATGCGTGAATAGCCTTGTTTGAGTATCAGACGTTTTAGCCGGTCAAAAGGGCAAGTATCATCCACCGAAAATACATCGGTACGAGGAGTCATCACTTGTTTGGCTTCTGTTTTTCCAAAAGAAACTATACCCTCCAATATGCGTTTGTCATCTTCGCTCTCGGTATCGTCCTGCGTCATTTCCAATGCTTGTGATAGGCGGTCTACCGAAAGGGTGTCTTTTGATTTATGAGAAAAAAGTTTTTCCAGTCCTTTGTTTAGTAGGATAAGGGGTGCGCTGAGTATTCTCAGAAAGGCTACCAATATCTTCATAGGCATAGCCACAAAACGGCTAAAACTCTTGTAACTGCTTGTGGCATATACTTTTGGCATTACTTCACCAAAGAGCAAAAGTAAAAACGTGGTAAGCACCACAGAGATGAAGATTCTAAGAATATCATGACCTCCAAAATCTATATACGTGCGCAGTAAATACTCAAATATCAGTACTATGGCTATGTTTATGAAATTATTGGCTATAAGAATGGTGGCAAGTAGTCTCTCGGGGTGTTTAAGCAGAGAGAAAAGCGTGTTTTCAGAAGAGTTTTTGGAATCCTTGAAGTCTTCTATTTCTGATTTGGTGAGCGAAAAAAGAGCCGTTTCCGAACCTGACATAAATGCAGATAATGCCAAAAGCGCTATCAAGAGAAGAAAATACCACAAAGCTGTGTTATTCAATAGGTCGCTTATTACCAAAGTAGTATCACCGAGAGGGTCTGTGTCCAAAATTTTAATGTTTAGTTAATACCGAGACTGCCGTTTTTTTTCAGTCATATTTTTGGCAAAAGTATTACATATTCACCACATAGGCAAATATTTTGTATTGAGGGGATTGGAAAAGATAACCCAAGCCAAAAAAGCGTTTTCAAAGGCTGAAAATGTGAAAAAAATATCGTACTTTCGCCAGTTATAAAGAATAAAGGAAAAAACCAAAGGAAATACAATGGATAAAAAGAGTTTTAAAGAGTATAAAGGACTGAATCTTACCGATATAGTGTCGCAAACCTTAAACTATTGGGAGGCAAACGATATCTTTGCAAAAAGTGTAGAGCAAAGAGAAGGCGCAGTCCCTTTTGTATTTTTTGAAGGACCTCCATCTGCCAACGGACTGCCGGGCATTCACCACGTGATGGCGCGTACCATAAAGGATATTTTCTGCCGTTACAAGACTCTTCAAGGTTTTCAAGTAAAAAGAAAAGCAGGTTGGGACACTCACGGACTACCTGTGGAGTTAGGTGTTGAAAAAGAATTAGGCATTACCAAAGAAGACATAGGTAAAAAAATATCGGTAGAAGAATACAACGACTATTGCCGAAAAGTGGTGATGCGTTATACCGACCGCTGGAACAACCTTACCCGTCAAATGGGTTACTGGGTAGATATGTCAGACCCATATATCACATACAAATCCAAATACATGGAAACGGTATGGTGGTTGCTTTCTCAGATATACTCCAAAGGTCTTATTTACAAAGGATATACCATACAACCATACTCACCAGCGGCAGGAACAGGACTTTCCAGCCATGAATTAAACCAACCTGGTTGCTATCGCGATGTTTCGGATACTACTATGACGGCTCAGTTTTTGGCAAAAAAAGAGACTCTTCCTCTTTCACTTCAAAAACAAGACGCCCCAGTGTATTTCTTGGCATGGACTACCACACCGTGGACATTACCATCCAATACCGCATTGGCAGTAGGGGAGAAGATACAGTACGTTTTAGTTCGTACATTTAACCAATACACATTTGAACCACAGTACGTTATCTTGGCTCGGGACTTAGTGCAGTCTGTTTTTGCAGGCAAGTTCTTTGTAGCGCAAAGTGAAGAGGATTTTTCCAATTTCAAAACCGAGGACAAAAAAATACCTTACCAAATAATAGAAAGCGGAATATCTGGAAAAGAACTCATCGGTGCTAAATATGAACAGCTGATGCCTTTTTACCAGCCGTATGAACACCCAGAACAAGCCTTCCGTGTTATATCGGGAGATTATGTAACCACTGTGGACGGTACCGGTATAGTGCATATAGCACCTACTTTTGGTGCTGATGATGCCAAGGTAGCTAAGATAGCTGGTGTACCTGCTATGTTGGTCAAGGATAAAAATGACAATTTGGTGCCTCTGGTAGACCTTCGCGGACGTTTTATAGACGGTATGGGAGATTATTCAGGTATGTATGTCAAAAACGCTTTTTACCCAGCAGGAGAAGAGCCTGAACGCAGTCTTGACGTGCAGATAGCCATACAGCTAAAAGAAGAAAACAAAGCATTTGGCGTGGCAAAACACGTTCACTCATACCCACACTGCTGGCGTACCGATAAACCAGTACTTTATTATCCATTGGACTCATGGTTTATCCGCATACCAGATGTTCGTGAGCGCATGAGTGAACTCAACAACACCATAAAATGGAAACCAGAAGCAACAGGAACAGGACGTTTTGGCAACTGGCTTGCCGGAGCAAATGACTGGAACCTTTCTCGTTCTCGTTACTGGGGTATTCCTCTTCCTATATGGCGCACCGAGGATGGACGCGAAGAACGCATCATAGGCAGTGCAGCAGAACTAAAAGAAGAAATAGCTAAATCCATAGCTGTTGGCTTTATGGAAAAAGACCCTTATCCTGAGTTTAACCCTTCGGATATGACAGATGCCAATTATGAAAAAATAGACCTTCATAAACACATAGTAGATAAGATAGTTCTTGTTTCCAAAGACGGAAAACCAATGCGTCGTGAGGCTGACCTTATAGATGTGTGGTTTGACTCAGGCTCTATGCCTTTTGCTCAGTGGCATTATCCATTTGAAAACAAAGAACTAATAGACAGCGGAAAAGGTTACCCAGCAGACTTTATAGCCGAAGGAGTAGACCAAACACGTGGCTGGTTCTACACTCTGCACGCCATATCCACTATGGTAAAAAATAGTGTGGCGTATAAGGCCGTCATGTCAAACGGTCTTGTTTTGGATAAAAACGGACAAAAAATGTCCAAACGTCTTGGCAATGCAGTAGATCCATTTACTACACTGGATACTTATGGTGCAGATGCGGTACGTTGGTACATGATATCAAATGCACAGCCTTGGGACAACCTTAAATTTGACGTGGATGGAATAGAGGAAGTGCGTCGTAAATTCTTTGGCACACTTTATAACACGTATTCATTCTTCTCACTGTATGCCAACCTTGACGGTTTTACATACTCCGAAAAAGACATAGAGTACTCACTTCGCCCAGAGATAGACCGCTGGATACTTTCTGAGTTAAACACCTTGGTAAAAAATGTTCAAGAGTCTTTGGACGATTTTGAACCTACCCGTGCTACACGTCTTATTCAGTATTTCGTTGGAGAAAACCTTTCCAACTGGTTTGTACGTTTGTCTCGTCGTCGTTACTGGAAATCTGACAGCTCCGATGTAGATAAACTATCGGCATACCAGACCCTTTACACTTGTCTTGAAACAATATCGCGTCTTATAAGTCCATTTGCACCTTTCTTTGCCGATAGACTTTTCTTAGACCTTAACGCCGTGAGTGGAAAAGACCACAGCGAGTCTGTACACCTTTCTACATACCCACTCTACGACGCTTCAAAGGTAGATAAAGCCTTGGAAGAGCGCATGGAGTTGGCTCAGAAGATATGTTCTATGGGACTTTCGCTACGCAAACGCCAGATGATACGTGTGCGTCAGCCTTTGTCTAAAATAATGATACCATGCCTTTCAGATAAATTTGCAGAGCAGATAAATGCTGTAAAAAACCTCATAATATCTGAACTCAACATCAAAGAGGT
>JAQUTH010000155.1 GCA_028709885.1 Flavobacteriales bacterium | reverse complement strand
ATAGACACCTACGGATACGGCAAAGCTCTTACCATAGATAATATGTTCATGTGCACCGAAAAAGACGAAGCACACTACCACGAAATGATATCTCACCCAGCTATGTTGGCTCACGGAAATGTGAAAAAAGTCCTAATCATAGGTGGTGGCGACGGAGCATCTGTTCGTGAGGTATGCCGACACAAAGAAGTAGAAAAAGTCATCATGGTAGAAATAGACGGCAACGTGGTAGAGGCTTGCAAAAAACACCTACCTCAAATGGCTGCCGCTTTTGATGACCCACGCGTAGAACTAATCATAGGCGACGGTATCTCTTATGTAGCCAACGCACCAAAAGGCAGTTTTGACTACATCATCGTTGACGGTAGCGACCCTGTTGGTCCAGCAGAAGGTCTTTTCAGCAAAAAATTCTACACAGACTGCAAAAACGCTCTATCAGAGGGAGGTATCCTCATCACACAAGGCGAATCTCCTCTTTTCAATGCCAAGACATTTGCAGAACTGAACGCTTGCCTTAAAACCATTTTTGACCCAGCGCAAGTACGCACCATGCTGTTCCACATACCTACTTACCCTTCTGGAATATGGAGTTTCCAGACAGCAGTAAAAGGCTCTTTGGACATAGCTCACCCTAACGAAAAGGCAGTAGCTGACTTTGAACACACACACCTTTTGAAATACTACAATTCAGAGGTACACCGTGCAGCATTTGCTCTACCTAACTACGTGAAAAAAATGCTCAATGAGTAATAAAAAAGACACAATAACTTTTGACCCAGGAGCAACTGGTGTGAATAACGGGAACTTTTTTGGGTTCCCGTACTCATTAGAAGACTCATCTACGGTGGTGTACCCAGTGGAATGGGACGCCACTACCTCTTATGGAGGAGGAGCTTCACGCGCACCAAAGGCTGTGCTTGACGCATCGCCTCAGTTAGATTTTTTTGACTGGGACTACCCTAACGCATGGGAAAACAAAATAGGCACAGCCAAGGCAAACCAAGCCATATCGGTACTAAACACTCCTTCACGCGCAAAAGCCAAGAAAATAATATCTGCTCTGGAAACAGGACAAGAAGCCGATTATCTATCGGATTACACCCGAAGCGTCAATGTAGCATCTCAGACCATGGTGGACGAGGTAAGAAAAGACACCTCAGTCCTTTTATCCAAAGGAAAAAAGGTAGTCCTTTTAGGAGGAGACCACTCTACTCCTCTGGGATATATTCAGGCATTAGCCCAGCAGAACGATGCTTTTTCGGTACTACATATAGACGCTCACGCCGACCTTCGCTGTGCTTATGAAGGTTTTGAGTATTCACACGCATCTATCATGTACAATACTCTGAAAATACCACAAGTTAAAACGCTGGTACAAGTAGCTATAAGAGACATCTCCCCTGCCGAAAAATCTCTATCAGAAAACAGTGGCGGACGTGTCATACAATACGATGACTATACCAATTCTCGCCGTCTTTTCAGTGGCGATACTTGGAAAAACATCTGTGGAGATATTATTTCTTCATTGGGAGAAAAAGTGTACGTCAGCTTTGACATAGACGGGCTTGACCCTTCATTATGTCCGGGTACAGGTACTCCTGTGGCAGGCGGACTTTCTTTTCAGCAATCTTCATTCCTTTTATCAGAACTGCACAAAAGTGGCAAAACAATAATAGGAGCAGACCTTAACGAAGTATGCCCTTCTGACAATGATGATGAATGGGATGCCAATGTCGGAGCGAGAATCCTATACAAACTATGTTCTTTGGTAAAATAAAACACGTAATACCCACAAAAAAGCTCACTTTGAAGTGAGCTTTTTTTTATTTGTAATCATCCTCTCGGTATGGGCCTTCATCTCCTTGCAAAATACCCAAGTAACTAATATAACGGCTTTGAGCTATTTCTCCATTATCAAGAGCCGCCAAAATAGCGCATCCTGGTTCATCGGTATGAAGGCAGTTATTAAATTTACAATCGCCTTTAAGGGCAAATATTTCTGGAAAATAATCTCCTATCTCCTGCGGTTTCATATCTACCAGACCAAATCCTCGTATGCCTGGGGTATCTATTATCCCACCGCCAAAAGAAAGCATATGCATCTGGGCAAAGGTGGTGGTGTGCTGTCCTTGAAGATGAGACTGGGACACTTCGCTGGTTTTGAGGTTAAGAGTTGGCTCTACCGCATTGACAAGACTGCTTTTTCCTGCTCCCGAATGTCCAGAGAACATAGTTATTTTGTCTGTCATCATCTCTTTTAGTTCATCTATGCCTTGCCCGTTTTTGGCACTGGTACACAGTGTTTTATAGCCTATTTTTTCATACAGAGCGCGCAAGTCCTCCACCGCAGAAAGACCTTCTATGGTGTACATATCTATCTTGTTGAATACAAGGACTGCTGGTATGTTATAAGCCTGAGCCGAGGCTAAAAAACGGTCTATAAATGTTGTAGAAGTCTCTGGCATGGCAAGTGTTACAACGAGAAAAGCCACATCTACATTGGCAGCAAGTATATGAGTGCGCTTTGAAAGATTTACTGAACGGCGTACAACGTAATTTTTTCTATCTAAAAGTTCGCTAATGACTCCGTTATCGCCTTTTTCGTCCAAAATAAAACGGACATTATCACCAACGGCTACTGGGTTGGTACTTTTTATGCCTTTTATGCGGAAAGAGCCTTTTATCCTACATGGATATTCTACCCCTTCGGCTGTACGGACTGTACACCAAAGACCTGTGGCACTGATAACTACTGCTTCTTTCATATCTGTATTTCTGTGGGCAAATATCGTCATTTTATTCCGAATTTTATCGTTTTTTATAATACATAGCCTCTTTTGTACCCAAAAACTACATTTATATCACACAAAAGTATATTTAGGATATTTTTTTAGATGTCTATTTACCTAATTATAGGTATATTTGCAGATATGGAAAACGAGAAAAAGGACATACGGACACTATCTCTGGAACAGCTCAGAGAGTTTTTCGCCTCAAAAGGTTTAGGAGCATACCGTGGCAACCAAGTACACCAATGGTTGTGGCAAAAAGGAGCTGTTGGTTTCTCGGAAATGACCAGTCTTCCGCTTAATGTAAGGGAGGAAATGGAAAAAGAGTTTTCTATTCCAAAAGCTCACGTCCCTCATTTTCAGAAAAGCAATGACGGCACTATCAAAAACGCCGTAGAACTGCCAGACGGGCTTATAGTAGAGAGTGTTCTCATTCCTACTGACGAACGCACCACTGCTTGTGTTTCCTGCCAAG
>JAQUTH010000035.1 GCA_028709885.1 Flavobacteriales bacterium | reverse complement strand
ACTTTTTAGCTGTTTTTTTTATTTATTTTTTCAGCCCTTCTTTTTTGCTCGCTTCCTCTGCTCTTCTCATCCTCTCTTTTTGCCACGTTCTCTCAAACGCGGACTGCAAAGATACCACTTGTTTTACAGAATACAAGCTTTTCTTAGTTATTTTATGAACAAGTTATCCACATTTTTTATTAACACCACAAATACAAGCATTTACAACAAATAAAAAGTAAAAAAAACTTTTTCACACACATATAATACGTGTATTTTGAATTTTTAAAGTAATATTGTAGTGGAAAACAAGAACATGATGAACGCCGAAATATTACTACCACTTAACTTAGAAAAAACGCTGTCTTACTCTGTGCCTGAGGTATTTAGAGAAAAGATTAGCATTGGCATGCGCGTGGTAGTAGAACTTCGAGGAAGACTGTACACAGCAATAGTCGTTTCCTTAACAAAGGACAATGAAGATAATTTGGCATCAAAAGAAATAATAGACATTCTGGATGATTCTCCATGTGTAAACACCTTACAATTAAGACTTTGGAAGTGGATAGCGGAATATTATTGTTGCACCACAGGCGAAGTAATGAGAGCTGCGTTGCCATCAGCATTGAAGATAGAAAGCGATACTAAAATAGAGCTTTTACAGAAGCAATGGTCTGATACTGAACTAAATGACGATGAATATATCATTTGCGAAGCTCTGGAAAACAGCCAAGAGATAACAGTAAAAGATGTGGTGGATATTTTGGGTAAAAAAAATGTCATGCCTACCCTTAACCGCATGATGAATAACGGTTTGATTTGCATTTTTAAGGAGTATGTAGAACGCTATCGTCCTAAGACAGAGAACTTTGTATTTGCAGTAAATGAAAATAATTTTGCCGAAAACGCCATAAACGCTACCGAAAAACGAGAAAAACAGAGGACGTTAATCATGGCTTTTCTATCTCTGAATGGACTGAATAAAGGTGTAAGCAAGAAAAAACTTTTGGATTATTCTGGTGTAAGTAGCGCTGTGTTAGATACTTTGATAAAAAACAAGATACTTAAAATAGTATCTTTGGAAGTAGATAGAATAAAAGGAGAGAGTGCTGACAACCCGATAAAAGAACTTAGCGATGAGCAGAAAAATGCTGAAAAAGAGATTTTAAATGGTTTTGAAAAAGGGAAAACCGTTCTTTTACATGGTGTTACGGGAAGCGGTAAGACAGAAATATACGTTGACATCATTCGTTCGGTAATAGAAAAAGGAGGGCAGGTGCTGTATCTTTTGCCTGAAATAGCACTTACCACGCAGTTAATCAGTCGTTTGAAAAAATACTTTGGCGAAAAGATAGGCGTTTATCATTCCAAATACAACGATATGCAACGTGCCGAAGTTTGGAACAGAACAGGAAAAGCAGCCAAAAACAGGTTTGACATTATAATAGGTGCAAGAAGCGCCATATTTTTGCCTTTTGAAAATCTAAAACTCATCATTGTAGATGAGGAGCATGACAGTAGCTTCAAACAGACTGACCCAGCTCCACGTTACAATGCTCGCGATACGGCTCTTATATTGGGTAAGATAAGCGGTTCTAATGTCCTTTTGGGGTCTGCCACTCCGGCGGTTGAGTCTTTTTTCAATGCCTTAGATAATAAATATCAGTTAGTTAGCCTTGAAAAACGTTACGGAGACGTTCCTCTGCCTCACATTAGCGTGGTAAATATAAAGGATGCGTATGCATTAAAGCAGATGAATGGTCATTTTTCTATCCAACTGATAGAGGCTATCAACACTACTTTGGAAAATAAAGAGCAGGTCATTTTATTTCAAAATAGGCGCGGGTATGCTCCAGTGGTAGAATGTAGGGACTGCGGATGGACTCCAAAATGTTCGCATTGTGATGTGAGCATGACGTACCACAAACACAGCGATAATATGCGTTGTCATTATTGTGGGTACAGTTCTGCTCGTCCTGTGGTGTGTCCTGTGTGCGGAAGTGTACGCTTGGAGACAAAAGGGTTCGGTACGGAGCAAGTGCAGATAGAGGCTGAAAAACTTTTCCCAGATGCTAAGATTTTGAGAATGGATTTGGATACTACTGGGGCCAAAAATTCGTATCAAAACATAATAACGACATTTGAAAATAGGGAGGCTGACATTTTAATAGGTACGCAGATGCTTTCAAAAGGGCTTGATTTTGACCATGTGGCCTTGGTGGGTATTCTCAATGCTGACAACACTTTTAAGAACGAGTCTTTTCGCGCTTACGAACGTGGATATCAATTACTTTCGCAAGTGAGTGGACGTTCTGGCAGGAAAAACGAAGGCGAGGTCATAATTCAGACTTATGACCCTTTGCATCCTGTTATTCAAAACGTTATATCATCAGACTACATTTCTATGTATCATTCGGTAATAGGTGAACGAAAAAATTTCTTCTTTCCTCCTTTTTGCCGTATGGCTCGCATAGTTTTCAAGCACAAAAATATAGACACAGTAAATATAGCTGCTGATTTATACACCCAAGAGTTAAAAAAAGTATGGACTGGCGAAGTCTTAGGTCCTGAATTTTACCATATTCCGCGTATCAACAGTCTTTACATAAAGCATATCTACCTCAAATTCCCTTCTGAGGTATCTCTTAGTGGTACAAAAAAGACACTTCGGTATTTGGCAGATGTGCTTTCTTGTACAAAAGAATACAGAAGTCTTCGCATAACGATAGACATAGACCCTATGTAGCAATAGATACTACAAAGTAAAATTTATCTGTTTTTATAACTCCAAAATACCCATACTCATGGGCATGAGTGTCAGTTTGTATTTACATCATTCATCCACTACACATATCTGTAAGGGCATTTTCTCTTGATTTTTTCAAAAAAACACATTACCTTTACATAAAACACATAGCGATACATATAGTTTTATAGTTTTATATTTTTAATGTCCTTGTAAAAAGAAGACAAAAACTAAAAACAACTCAAATGACTAAAACTATAAGTGTCCTATTATGGGTCATTGCTTTTTCATGCCTCGGATATTCACAAAACACTGTTGGAAATCCTTCTGCCACTATCACCAACACGAAAGACAGCGTTGTTGTTTTTCATTTCGAAGGAAAAAACAATATGTTTTTTAAAATGGGGAACCAGCAGAGCATCTCTTTGTTTGGTGAAATGGTGAATGAGCATAAAAAAAACCTCAATGAAAATACTTCTATAATATACGTGAACGGTTTTTGCTCTGCCTTTGATACAGCACCAGAGAACCTTAACGCTATAAAAAACCGAAGTAATCAGGTAAAATCATATTATATAACAAATTATGGACTACATCCTGACAATTTTGCAACACTTAATTCTACTGGCACATACAAAGGAACATCAAATGTAGTGGCCATAACCATTGCATCGGTAGCAAAAAGTGTACCTATTCTTACCCCAGAGCAGATATATCAAGAACAGTTGCACGCAGACTGGACCCAATATCCACCCAAAGATACTGTCAAAAAAGCAGAAGAGATAGAAGAAGACACTGTTGAAACAGAAGAAATAATCATTGAACAGCAACTATATGAACGTCGTTCCCAATTTGCAGTTACTACTAATGCTCTTTATTGGTGCGCTCTACTGCCTAACGGAGGATTGTCCTTTCGTTTTGGACAACAGTGGGCTATAAACGCCACAGGAGCATACACATGGTGGTCTTTTTCAAAAGGCAAAAAAACGTATTATATATGGGAAGTAGCGCCATCAGTATCTTTTTTTCTGTCAAAAGAGAAGAAATGGCGTGGGCATTATTTTTCTGCTTACTGGCATTCTGGACGTTATGACATAAAACCCAAAAACGATGAGCGCGGACACCAAGGAGATTATTGGGGTGCTGGACTGGAATACGGTTACATTTTCCGCATAGGTAAACAGTTTGACCTAAGCCTTTACATTCGCGGTGGTTATGTATTTTCCAATTACAAGGCATATTCTTCGGATTTTCTGCCTTGCTACGATTATCTATACTCCAACAACAAAAACTTAATAACTCTCACTGGCGCAGGTGTTTCATTCATTTGGCGCATAGGCAGAGAAATTAAATAAGCAAAAATGATGAAAAAATCGCACATTATAGCACTGATTGTCATTTGTATATCGGTATTTTCATGCGGGAAAAGACCATTGTGTTATTTACCTCACCCACATGAAACTGAAATAAATGTGGTGTATGATTGGCAAAAATTATTTCAGAACACAGACATTCCTTCCACCATGCTTCTATACGCATACAGTGAAAACAGTGATGATTACTACGTCTTTACTGTAAAAAGCACTTCGGACAAGATAAAACTACCTTACGGAGCATACAAAATACTGACTATTGACGGTGATATTCAGAGAGCTATGTTAAGAGATATGGAAAAATTTGAAACAGCTACCACTTTCTCTCCGACACTATCACCTGTGGCAAAAGAAGATGTAACATCATACACATTGCATCCTGAAATGCTACATACAGCCACTTCCAATATTTCATCCATGGCTACTGCATCTACCACACTAACTCTGACACCTGCACCTCACACTCACCAAATAATATTGGTAGTGAAGGTCCCAGATAGTCAAAGAGTAAATATTACAGGAGCGGAAATATCTGGCATGTCTTCTTATTCCAACATATCAACAGGAGAACACACACGTAAAGAAACTGCTTCTCATATTTTTGAAATACACGAAATATCATCTACGTCTTTTTCAGGAGAGATATTTTCTATGGGCGTTTGTCCAGATATAGAAGGACAACAAAGAATAGATAAAATCTTAACACTTAGAGTAACTGAAAACGCGAGTAAGGCTTCATACAGTATTGCCACTGACGTATCTGACATTGCCAACACCATAAAAGACCATCAACTAACCATTTACACAGAAGTAACCGGTTCTGCCCAAATAGGTTTTGATATCACCGTAACTGGATACAAAAGTGGCACAGATGGCGTTTTAATAGTGAAAACACAACCCAAAAAATAACTAAAAACAATGAAAAAAGTATTTTTACTTTCTGCTATGGCACTGTTTGCCGTAGCCTGCAACAAAACAAACAACCCTAATGCTGATGGAGGCAAAATATCATTTGCTCCGTCTGTCTCTATCTCAAACACAAAAGGAGCTATAACAGCTACTTCACTTCCTACGGGAGGTGCATTAGGTGTCTATGCATCTAAATATCTTACTTCGGTAGGTCATTCATGGAATGTAGCACCTTACATAGCCAACAATCTCTTGGTGTACGGTTCAGCCCAGACAGGGACATTTGAAACCACACCTAACGCTTACTTCTGGCCTACCACTTCGGAAACATCTAAAATGAATTTTTACGCATATTTTGACCCTTCCCGAAGTATTCCTGTAAGTCAAACATCTGGTTCTACACCTACCGCAGCATACACTCTTAGCACTACCCCGGCTTCGCAAATAGACTTTTTGTGGGCAAATCCTGTTTTAGGACGCGATGGTACAGAGGCAAACCCTATCGTTCCTTTGGTATTAAACCACGCATTATCTCAGCTACACTTCACGTTCAAGTCTACTGTAATGAATGCCAAATTGGTATCCGTAAAACTTAACACTCCAACAGCAGCTGTTATAGACATAACTAACGGTTCTCTTTCTGGTGTTGGTACAGCTTCTGACATAACTATAAACACTCAGAATTTTGGCACTACTGCTACTCCTATATCCGCACCTGTTGATAATGTGGCTTCTACCGAGTTTTTCGCTACCATGCTCATCCCTAACACCATACCTACAACATCTACATTTGACATAACATACACATATACAGATATAGCCACAGGTGGAACTATCACATCCACAGCTACACTCGGACTTGCTTCTGCTCTGGATGTTATGGCTGGAAATATCTATACCATTGGCATAGAGCTAACACAAAACAGTATCATTTTCCAAGTACCTACCATCACTCCTTGGGTGGATGTAAATGGTGGTGCTATCACTATCCAATAATCATTATCAATACGCGCAGGCTCTATGAGCCTGCGCTTTTTCAACATTTAAAAATACTACCATGCGTTTGTCTGATTTACTTAAAACCATCTTTTTGGCTTTGTCATTGATTATTGTGTCTTCATGCGCAAAAGAAAAAGCTGCAACTTATAGTTATGTTTCAGAATGTGAAAAAATTTCTTTTTTTCCACAAAACAGCAACATGACCGCCCACATAATAACCAAAAATGTGCCTGAAAATGATATTTATTCCCTACATCTTCTTATTTTTGATGCCAACGGAGACTTAGTAGGACGTCCTTTTTATTTGGAAAATGCAGACCAATCGCCTATAATTATAAGTACAAATGAAGCCTTTTCTCTGCCTGTTACCAAAAGTGCAGATGCAAAATACAAGAATTGCACTGCCTACATGATAGCTAACATATGTAAAATAAGCACTCAAAGCGCATCTTTTTTTAACAACATAACCGACATTGATGAACTCAAATCATCATTTGCTATTATAAACTCAGCAGACGGATTTAAGAACCCTACTGCCATTTTATCCATTGGCAAAAAAACAGGCATTGATATATCTATACAAGGTAGCATTCCAATGACTCTCACACGTGCTATGGCTGCTATAAGATTTAATGTCGATACCGCTTTTACTGAAAATTACCCTCTTACGCCTTCCTTTGTCATAACAAACTGGGAAGTGCGACACATACCATCACAGACATACATCACACCTAATTCCACTGATTTTTCAGCAGCAAACACCACATCTTATACAGATTTTACAACCACAGGCAACACTCTTTCTTTTTATATGTGGGAAAACCGTTGTGGCACACGCGGAGCATTAGTAGCAGGAAAAAATGCTCAGCCTACTAACTGTCCAGAAAACAACCGCCAGTGTTACAAACCATCATACGCCCCTGCTAATGCTTCTTACGTCTTGCTACGTGGAGTTTTCACAGACCATAACGGTAACACAAAAAACGTTACTTACACATTTTACTTAGGAGCGGACAATTATCAAGACTATAACATTCTTCGGAACAATCGTTACACATACAACGTAACTATTAATGGTGCAACACGCTCTTCAATAAGCGTCTTTGTAGAAAAATACGATGCACGGGTAGATATTGACGGGTTAGATGTTACTCTTTTGGAAGGAACACGTATAGACTCACACTATGACAACCGCACTTTGGATATAAAATGTCCCAATGGAACCACCACCATAACAGTACTATCATCCACCGGAGCAGATGTTACAGAATCCTTTTGGGTTAAAATATCAGCCAACCCTGTGGCATCATACGGAGCCGACACACAATCTGAAAAAACTACTCTCACATATACCACCACTACCACTTCGCAAAACAAACGAACATATATTCTAATCAAAGAAAATACAGACCCCACCCCACGTACAGCCATTTTAAGAATAAAGCATACTGCCCCTGACGGTACTGTAAAGATACAAAACCACACATTACGTCAAGCTGGGCTTATTAAGGTTGGGACATTAGGTGTAGAAACATACGAAGAATACATAAACATATACGACCCTACATCACCTTACAATACCATTGTTCAAGGTCTTCAATGGGGTTATTATGCACAAAGCAACGTTTATGACCTCAACGGGGATGCTCTTGGCTCCAACGGAAGAAATAACACATTTCGTCTTATAGACAGCGAAGAACACTGCACACCTTTTACATCATGGGAACGATACTCATTATACCAAAACTATGCAGCAAGATACTGTTACAACAAAAACCGTCGCAATACCAATGGGACTATCATAGAAACTAAATGGTATCTTCCTTCAATAAAGGAACTCAACACAATAACAGCCTCAGGGGCTATTGCTACAACATCCCCAGGTGCAATAAATCCAAATAGTATTTATTGGAGTTCTTCGTGCCCTACCAGAATAGAGGTATCAACTCTAAATAGTAACATTCCATCCACATGGCAATGGCTGGTAAATATCTTGATTTCCATTTTTGGCAATAATACCGACGCTGCAAATGTTGCAAAAGCATCAAAAGCTGGATTAGAATATTTTAACACCAATACCAGCGGAAGTATTACTGCACGTGCATATCCTACCAGAAATACACTGTACAATGTTCGCTGTGTTCGTGGTACTGGAAACTAACTTATATAGCTCCACAAAGCACGTCCTTTTAACATACTGTTATAAGTGTTTTTCACTACCAAATGTACGTCTGAGTTTAGTTCTGGGTCTGCAAAAAGGAGTTTAGCAGCTACTTCACGCGCTTTTTCCAAAATATCGGCATCGCGTGAGAGGTCAGCTATTTTAAGCCCAGTAATACCACTTTGGCGCACGCCCATCATATCTCCAAAACCTCGCAAACGAAGGTCCATTTCAGCTATCTTAAAACCATCGGTAGTGGATACCATGGCTTCAAGTCGTTTTTTGCTGTCATCGCTCAGTTTATTGCCAGACATCAGTATGCAGTATGACTGTTCGCCTCCACGTCCTACACGCCCACGTAACTGATGAAGCTGTGCTAAGCCAAAACGTTCAGCACTTTCTATCACCATAACAGTGGCATTTGGTATATCCACACCCACTTCTATAACTGTGGTAGATACTAAAATATCTGCTTTCCCACTGGCAAAAAGCTTTATAGCAGCGTCTTTGTCCTCGGTTTTCATTTTTCCATGCACCACAGCAACGTTATATTTAGGACGCTGGAAATATTCATCTAAAAAAGTATAACCGTCTATAAGGTTTTTATAATCCATTCCTTCGGACTCTTTTATAAGAGGATACACCACATACACCTGCCGTCCCTTGTCTATTTGCGCACGCATAAAACCCAAAACGCCCAGTCTTGACTGCTCATATTTATGAAAAGTCTGTATCGGACGTCGTCCAGCAGGAAGTTCATCTATTACCGAAACATCCAAATCCCCATACATTGTCATAGCCAAAGTACGAGGTATTGGCGTTGCTGTCATCACCAGAATATGCGGTGCAAATGCGCTCTTACCCCATAATTTACTCCTTTGCGCCACACCAAAGCGATGCTGTTCATCTATGATAGCTATACCTAATTTTTGAAAAACTACATTGTCTTCTATCACCGCATGAGTACCTATGAGAATATTTACTTCTCCTGTTAAAAGTCCGTCCAAAAGTTCCTTTCTTTTTGACGGTTTGGTACTACCGGTGAGAAGTTCCACACGCACGTTCATGCCTCTTAGCAATTTTGAAATGCCATTATAATGCTGTGTAGCCAATATTTCAGTAGGTGCCATCATACACGCCTGATACCCGTTATCCAGTGCCATTAGCATAGACAAAAGGGCTACTATCGTCTTGCCACTACCTACATCGCCCTGCACCAGACGGTTCATCTGGTAACCTGTGGCTACGTCATGGCGTATCTCTCGCACCACTCTTTTTTGTGCTTCGGTAAGTGAAAAAGGCAGATGATGAGCATAAAAATCATTGAAATAATCGCCAACAGAATGAAAAACGTACCCCGAAAGTTTGTTTTGGCGTATCATCTTCTTTCGTATCATGGTGAGCTGCATATAAAAAAGCTCTTCAAACTTCATTCTTCTACGCGCTCTGGACAGTTCTTCTATACTCTTTGGAAAATGCACCGTCCACAATGCCTCTTCTCTACCCATGAGGTTTTCGCGCTGCAAAATATCGGCAGAAAGAGTTTCTTTTATCTGCCCCTGCGCTTGCTGAAAAAAAGAAGCCACCGCCAAAGAAATAACCCGCGATGTGATACCGCTCTTCTGCGTTTTTTCGGTAGAGGAATACACTGGTACTAACGCCGAAAGAGGCGACGACTGGTGCGCAGCGAGAGTTTCCATTTCAGGATGCGCCATGGTAATGCGTCCCATATAACGGCTCACACGTCCAAAAATGACATATTCCTGCCCAGGCACCAAATTCTTTTGTATCCACGTAAAACCTTTGAACCAAACTAATTCTATCTTGCCAGTAGAATCAAAAAACTCCGCTGTCAAACGCAACACACGGTCATTTTGTTTTATTTGTTCCACCCTACCTAAACGCCCTATCACCTGAACATCGGCCTCGGTATCGCCTATTTGAGATATGGTGTAGTATTTCGTTTTATCTATGTAGCGAAAAGGCAAAAAGTTAAGTAAGTCTCCTCCGTTGAATATTTCAAGCTCTGTTTTAAGCACACGCGCCCGCTGAGGACCTATCCCTTTGAGATATTCCACAGGTGTGAGAAAAACATTGCCGTACGAAGTATTCATATTTTTTGTCCTTTCTACAAATATATAAACTTATTTTTCTTTTGAAAAAACAGTACTGTAAATATCATCCAAAACTTTTTTGGCACTCTCCAAAGATACCACACCCGATATCCTAAGCACCAAAGCCACACGTCCGCTCTTTTGTGTTTTTTCCTCAAAACGACAAATGGCAGTATGCGCTCCTCCCCAAGAAAGTATCTTGGCAAAGACATCACTCTTAAAATACACGCTACTGCTGTCCTCAGGGAAATATATTCTCATGACACCTTTTTTCATCAAAAGACGTTCCACACCCAAAGCCGAAGCATTCCACTTCATACGTATGGAGTCAAACAAATCCTTTACCTCCACAGGCAAAGCACCAAAACGGTCTGTCAGTTCAGCAGAGAATTTTTCCAATTCTACATCTGTTTTCAGCCCCGTGAGAGTGTTGTACAAACGAAGACGCTCTACACTTGAAGATACGTAATCATCAGGAATTAGTAGTTCAAAATCTGTATCTATCTGTGTTTCAGGAGGGGTAAATGTCAGACTATCGTTATTTTTATCATCGTCAAATAGCTCTGCAAATTCATCATGGCGGAGCTCTTCCACCGCCTCGGAAAGTATCTTCTGATACGTATCAAAACCAATATCTGATATAAAACCACTCTGCTCAGCACCCAAAAGGTCGCCTGCACCACGTATTTCAAGGTCTTTCATCGCTATGTTTATGCCCTGACCCACAGCGCTGTATTTTTCCAATGCCTCCAAACGGTGGCGCGCATCATCTGTCATAGAACTATACGGGGGAGCTATGTAGTAACAAAAAGCATTTTTATTGCTTCTACCTACACGTCCACGCATCTGGTGAAGGTCTGACAGACCGAACATATGAGCGTTATTGACAAAAATAGTGTTGGCATTAGGTACATCAAGTCCACTTTCCACTATCGTTGTAGATACCAAAACATCGTATTTGCCCTCCATAAATCCCAACATGAGGTCTTCCAATTCATTGCCTTTCATCTGTCCGTGTCCCACAGCTACGCGAGCATCGGGCACAAGACGCTGTACCATGCCTGCTATTTCGCGTATGTTTTCTATTCTATTATTGATAAAAAACACCTGCCCTCCACGGGATAGTTCGTACTGAATAGCATCACGAATAATCTCTTGGTCCATGGTTATCACTTGGGTGTTAATAGGATGACGGTTTGGCGGTGGAGTAGCTATCACAGAGAGGTCTCTGGCTGACATCAGCGAGAACTGCAACGTGCGCGGTATAGGCGTGGCGGTAAGGGTGAGGGTATCCACAGTGGTTTTTATAGTTTTTAGTTTATCTTTTACTCCTACGCCAAACTTATGTTCCTCATCTATTATCAAAAGTCCCAAATCCTTGAACTTGACTTTTTTACCCACTATCTGGTGTGTGCCTATTATAATATCTACTTTTCCATCTGCCAAATCTTGAAGTATCTTAGCTTTTTCCTTGGCAGAGCGGAAGCGGTTAACATACTCTACCCTCACCGGCATACGTTTAAGACGGGAAGCAAAACTTCTGTAATGCTGAAAAGCCAATATGGTGGTAGGAACCAGCACTGCCACTTGTTTAGAATCACACACCGCCTTAAAAGCTGCACGAATAGCTACTTCTGTCTTACCAAAACCAACGTCTCCACACACCAGACGGTCCATAGGACGGTCTCCTTCCATGTCTTTTTTTATAGCCTCAGTGGCTTTTATCTGGTCTGGGGTATCCTCATAAATGAATGAAGCCTCCAATTCATTTTGAAGGTAATTATCGGGAGAAAAAGCAAATCCCTTTACCGTGCGACGTTTGGCATACAGTTTTATAAGGTCAAAAGCTATCTGTTTGACGCGTTTTTTAGCCTTATCTTTCAGTGTTTTCCACGCTGTACTACCCAGACGGTCTACCTTTGGCACAGAGGCTTCCTTACCACTGTACTTGGATATTTTATGAAAAGAATGTATACTCACATAGAGAATATCGCCACCGGCATACACCAGTTTGACAGCTTCCTGCTGATGCCCGTCCACGTCTATCTTTTGCAGTCCTGCAAAACGTCCCACGCCATGGTCTATATGGGTAACGTAATCACCTACTTCCAGCTCTGACAACTGCGAAAGACTCAACGCCTGCTCCTTGCTGTACTGCTTAGGCATAGCAAAACGGTGGTAACGCTCAAAAATCTGGTGGTCTGTATAGCAAGCCAAAGAAGATGATGCATCTATAAAACCTTGGTGCAACGAACCTTCTATTGTATCAAAATGAATATCGTGGTCTGTATCGGCAAAAATATCACGAAGACGCTGGCTCTGTGTAGCATTGGCACTGAAAATAATATTTTTAAGACCATTGGATGCATTTTCTTTCATATTTTCCGCCAAAAGCTGAAAATTTCTGTGAAAAACAGGCTGTGGCAGTACTTTCACATCCACCTGAACATCAGGGGTAAAAAACGCCCGTCCACTTATTTCCATAACACGAAGACGCTCCATACTGCGGGTGTATGCTTTATCGTTTAGGAAAAGCTCTTCTGGTGTTTGACGTCTTACAGGGCTGTCTTTGACGGTTTGGTATGCAGATTCTGCCTTTTCCCATAGTTTGGCTATGTTACCAGCGCACGCACTCACGTTTTCGCTTACCACCAAAGTATCTTCTGTCAAAAAATCAAAAAAACTCTCACGCGTCTCGGTGTAGGATTTTTCCTCTACATTGGATAAAATACTGATGTGTTCTACTTTTTTTACCGAAAGCTGCGTCTCTATGTCAAAACTGCGGATGCTTTCTATCTCATCTCCAAAAAACTCTATTCTGTGAGCTGTGGTATCGCTGTATGAAAAAACATCTACTATGCCTCCTCGCACCGAATATTGTCCTGCGGAAAAGACAAAATCCTCACGGGAGAAACCTCCGTCCTCCAACATATCGGTCAAATCCTCTATACTTATCTTTTCCGATGTATCAAGCGAAAATGTCTTTTGTTTTATAGAAGCCCCAGAAAGCACTTTTTCAAAAAGAGCATCGGTGTAAGTAACCACACACTTGCCATATCCACCCTGTGCCAAAGAAGAAAGCACCTCGCCACGAAGCAGTATATTGGCATTGTCCACCTCCTCATTCTGATACGCACGACGGTATGATGCTGGATAAAACAGTACATTTTCCTCACCCAAGAGCAACTGCATATCACCATAAGCATAACCTGCTGCCTCCCTATCCTGACACACCAGAAGAATTGGCGATGTGTTTGGTGTTATGCCATCAGAAAGAGCACACCTAAGCCATGAACCTGTAAAACCAGTTACATATATTTTTCTAACTGCATTATTACTTATAGCAGAATGTATCTTTTTAAAATCCTCGCCGTTTTTTATACTCTTTACTACGTCTTTTTTTTCCACTGTCCTATGTTATTTAAAAACACTTTTGGGGCATATCCATTAAATAGGATTGCCCTTTTTGCCATAAATGCAGAGCAAAGATACAGAAAATACTCATACATCTACCCTTAGAACAATAAAAGTCCACTGAAAATCGTACATTTACCACCTAAAAATATAACAATGGTCATCATCATAACCCTCATCATAGCGGTATTGGCAGGAGTGTACGCATACCGATATCTCAGAGCCTCCATAGGCAAAAAAACCACTAACGTAATATATCTATCTTGCGCCATAGTGAGCGTAATATATGCCCTTAGCGAAAACATAATGGAAGCCAACGGACTATTCTCCATAATCAAATCAATAGCCGTGGTCATTCTTTTCTACACCGCAGCCACCATACCGCTGTGCATAGTAGCACTGATGGAGGACATATTTCACTTGGCACAAACACAACTGCTACGCAAAAAACGCTCGCACAGAAGCAACGTGATGTTCATAATAGCCACAACTATGGCAGGAGCAGGCATTTTCAGCATCATTTATGGAATGACGGTAACCAAAACAGACTGGAAAGTGTACCCTTTGGAAATGTACAGCCAGCGCATACCAAAGAGTTTTGACTCATTGAAAATAGTACAAATATCCGATATGCACCTCGGTTCTTTCTCGGCAGGGGACAAAAACATACCACGCGCCATAGAGATGATAAACGCTCTAAAACCAGATATCATCCTTTTCACCGGAGACATTCTAAATAATAACACAAGGGAAGTAAAACCATGGCTTGGAGAGCTTAAAAAACTACACGCCACATACGGCAAATATGCCGTTATAGGCAATCACGACTACTGCGAATACGACCGCGACCTCAACGAACAAGGACGTGCCTCACAAATGGACTCCCTGAAAAAATACTACAAAATAACAGATTTTACTCTGCTGAACAATGAACACCGCGCCATAACCATAAACGGAGAAAACATCTACATAGCAGGAGTAGAAAACTGGGGAACAGGACCTTTCCCTGCGCGCGGAGACATCCAAAAAGCCACTAAAGACATACCACAAGGGCATTACATCATACTTATGAGTCATGACCCCGACCATTTCAAACACATCATATCATCGTACCCTCAGATGATAGACCTAACACTTTCGGGACACACGCACGCTATGCAAATGGGCATAGAGCTATCAGATAAAATACGTTGGAGTCCCATACAATACCGCAGCAAATACTGGGCTGGGCGTTATGATGAAAACGGGCGAACGCTGTATGTTAATCGCGGATTCGGGTATCACTTTTTCCCGGGGCGTATGGGCATACGTCCAGAGATTACCCTTATCACACTGCATCACGCTGAAAAATAAAAATGCGCCCCTGCGGGGCGCATTTTTTATGAGTAATATGTTTTTATTTCTTAACCGCACTGACCATTCTGTCTCTACCATGAATATCCCGATGGCACACAACAGACGAAAAGCCCATTTCTGTAAGCATCTTCACCATCTCACGTCCAAAAAATTCATTTATCTCAAAGAAAAGCATACCCCCCACGCTAAGATGTACGCACGCAAAAAGAGCTATCGTACGATAAAAAACAAGAGGGTCTTCATCACTGACAAAAAGTGCCAACGAAGGTTCATAATCCAA
>JAQUTH010000154.1 GCA_028709885.1 Flavobacteriales bacterium | reverse complement strand
AAAAAAATGGTCAAAATAGATGTTTTTGTCTTTGTCTATAAATGGGTTGGAATTTTGTTCATGAGGCAGTTCTATGTTCATACCGCATGATGTTCCTCCACCAAAATAAGCCCCTTTGTTGGCCGCTTCCATTATACCAGGACCTCCGCCTGTGATAACACCAAATCCGAGTCCTGTGAGTTTATAAGCTATCTGCTCTGTTAGTTTGTAATACGGTGTGGCTGGTTTTATACGTGCCGAACCGAATATTGATACACACGGTCCTATACGCGCCATGGCTTCAAATCCACTGACAAATTCGCTCATGACCTTGAAAATAGTCCATGAATCGTTGGTTTTTATGTCATTCCATGTCTTTGGAGTGAACTCAGGACGCTGGGTTTGTTTTTCCAAATCTTCCATAATGTATGCTTTATTGTTTAGTTACTTTTTTGGTTCTACTGTTCTGGCTATGAAATATGCGTTATTGATACCCAAGACAGATACCACAGGATAATGGTCTGACGATTTTTCATCGGTTATAACCATGAATGATTTTACACCAAAGGCATCTTTGTTTGCCATGACATAATCTATTCTAAGAGGATATACGTCTATGGCGCGGAATGTAGCTCCTAAGCCTGAACCTGCTTGAACAAAGGCATCACAAAGGTCTTTTCCTCGTACTTTTTTATATGAATAAGAAAAAGGTGTGTTGTTAAAATCGCCCGCTACCACTACTGGATAAGGCGATGAATCTATGCTTTCACGTATTTTTTTCACCTGTGCTGCTTGCGTTTCAAAACCTGCATTAACACGGGTGAGAAGTCCTTTTACTCCTTCGGTGAGTTCATCGGTCTGAGTGAGGTAATTAACCTCCTTGGCACTAATGCGAAGAGACTGTAAATGAACGCTATACACACGTATAGTATCTCCTATTGCCACTTCAATATCGGCAAAGACGGCGTTGTTTCCTGTATTTTCAAAACTAAGCGAGCCTGTGTTGATAAACGGTTTTTTGGAGTAAATGGCTGTTGATTTATCTGAAAAACGATGTTTCCATGATGACACTCCTATTGGCACGGTGCGGTATTCCTGAAAACAGATAATATCTGGGTCATACACGCTTATGGTTTTGGTAACGTTTATTATTACATCCTCATTTTTTATATCTTCAAAACCATAAAAACCGCACACGTTATAACTCATTAGCGTTACTTTATCATAGTTTTCCTCATCTTTATTTGCGCCAAAAGAAATTATATTTGGCAACTGTCCCCAGCCTACCAATATGGCTATGAGCGAATAAAGAAAGAACAAGTCTTTCCATAGTATCCACACCAGAACAAAGAATACATTGATAGCTATAAGCGCTGGTACCAGTAGTCCTATGGTGGACACATAAGGTACTGACGTAGGTGTTATATAAACAGAACCAAATGCCAAAGCGAGAGCCAAGGCTGCCAAAGCATTGAGTATTTTGAGTACTAATTTTATTATCAGCATTTTACGTGAAATATATACTATACATTTATCTATCTTTACACACGTGTGATAAAAGACGCAATTTAATAAAAAAAAGCTACTCTGAGACTAAAATAACCATAAAATTATATAAAAATAAAGCCTACACAGATGAAAAAAAACATACATTTGCAAAAAAATAATTCAACCCCTCTTGTACTTTCATGAATAATTCAAAAGGCATAATATTAGGTCTTTTAGCTCCTATAACTTTCGGCTTTTTAGCTTTTTTTTCAAAGCCACTAATAAATGAAGGTCTGCCTGTATCATCCATTCTTTTTTACCGTTTTTTGCTCTCGGCTGTTATCATGAGTGCTTATTGCGCCATGAAAAAAGTACCACTAAGGATAACTAAAAAACAGTTTTGGCTGCTCGGACTAATGTCTGCGCTATACGTTATTTCAGGCACTGGACTGGTTAGAGCATACCTATACATTCCCAGCGGAGTGGCTACAACCATTCATTTTATGTATCCAATATCCGTTACAGCAATAATGATATACGTTTTTCACGAAAGAAAATCTAAGACTTTGTTTTTTTCTATGATACTATCTGTGGTAGGTGTGGCTCTTATGTGCTGGAATGGAGAAAAATCTTTGGATATGCGAGGTATAGCATGGGCTGTTTCAACTATTTTTTCGTACACCATATACTTGATAGTGGTAAATCAAACATCGGTAAAACACGTTCAAAGTCTGCCTATGATGTTTTACATTTTTATATTAGGTTCGGTAGTATTTGCTCTCAGTACAGTGATAGACGGCGGGATACAGACTCCTACACAATCTTCCCAATGGGAAATGATACTTTGCATGGTGATACTTTCCACTATTATTCCTAATTTAGCATTGGTGAAAGCCATAAAAAATGTCGGTTCGGTAGTGGCAGCCATTTTAGGATGTGCCGAGCCTCTCACCGCTATGATAATAGGCATAATGTACTTCGGTGAGGAGTTTTCATTGAGAACTCTTGTAGGTTTTGTGATGATACTGGTGTCTGTTTCATTGGTGGTTTTGAGTAAAAACAGAGAAAACAATCCTTTCAACCGTTTGAAAAAATATTTTCATTGGCAAAAACAAAAAGGAAACCTCAACATATAACCTATGACGCACTTTTTACTAATAGGAGCCATACTGCTCCTTTCCAGCATACTGCTGAGTAAAACATCTTACCGTTTTGGGATGCCATCCCTTCTTTTGTTTCTCATAACAGGAATATTGGCTGGCGAGGAAGGGTTTGGAGGGCTGGCGTTTGATGATTATGACTTTGCTCAGGTCTTAGGCAATATAGCCCTTATTTTTATCATGTTTTCAGGAGGATTGGAAACAAAATTTTCAACCATACGTCCTGTACTTAAAGAAGGGGCAATTCTTTCCACATTTGGAGTGTTGCTCTCGGTATTTATAGTTGGTTTTTTTGTATACTTCATATCTGATTTTTCACTTACAGTAAGTTTGCTTATAGGCTCCATAGTCTCCTCCACAGATGCTGCGGCTGTGTTTGGCGTTTTCAGAAGCAAAAGAATGGGGCTCAAACACAATCTTCGCCCACTTTTGGAATTAGAAAGCGGTAGTAACGACCCTATGGCGTTCATCATGACCACCACTTTTATATACCTGACACAAACATCAGACACATCGGTATGGCATATATGTTACTCTATATTGCGTTCTTTGACTCTGGGTACATTAGCAGGCTGGGCATTTGGAAATGGAATAATATGGCTCATCAACCGCATAAAACTGGACACCGACGGTCTGTACCCTGTGCTTGCCATAGCTATGA
>JAQUTH010000034.1 GCA_028709885.1 Flavobacteriales bacterium | reverse complement strand
AAGGAAGACTCAAAACTCCTGCGTATGCAGTTGTACAGAAGAGTTGCCTTGCCTACTGAGCCTTTTGCTGCGGACAAGACTGCTCAGGTAGACCGCTTTTTTACCGATAGAGCGCGCCGTGGGTATTTCAATGGGGTGGTCCTTATTTCCGACGGAGAACATATCTACACCAAGGCTTACGGATATGCTAACTACCGCACCAGGGAAAAACTGACGGTATCTTCCACGTTTCAGTTGGCGTCTATTTCAAAGACTATAACAGCCACTGCGGTGCTTATGTTGGCGCAGGACGGCAAAGTGGATGTCAATGCACCAGTGAGCCGTTATTTGGAAGGTTTTGAACGTCCAAAGGTTACTGTGGCTATGTTGTTGTCCCACAAGAGTGGGTTGGCAGATTATACTCGTTTTACCGCTGGTGTATGGAGGGATTTCAATAAAAAGATGACCAATGAGGATATGTTGGCTATAATGATAAAACGTCGTCCTAAACCGTACGCTGCTCCGGGTGTTATGTATAAATATTGCAATACCAATTACGCTCTTTTGGCTTCCATAGTGGAACATGTAACTGGTACACCTTTTTCTCAGTGGGTGCATGAAAATATATTTACTCCAGTGGGTATGACCAGCACTTTCTTTTGTACTGAGGAAAATATGGAGCTATGTGAGCATAAGACCATGGGTTACACTTCACGCAAGATGCCTTACGGACTGAATTATCTGGACGGTGTTTTAGGGGACAAGGGTGTGTATTCTACCGTGGAAGACCTCATGAAATTTGATATGGCACTAACGGGTGGTTTTCTCCTTACCGAGCAGTGGATAGAAAAAGCATATACTAACCACACCAACGATGCAGACCCTTATGGCTATGGCTGGCGTTTGTGTGATTACAACGGACGTGAGATAGTGTATCATAATGGTTGGTGGCATGGGTACAAAGGTCGTTTTATGCGCATACCAAAGGAAAATAAACTAGTGGTAATACTTGAAAACACTGCCAGAGGTTCTTTTTCCATACCTACCCTTATGAGCATAGGCGAAAAGCTATTTGATAAGTACAACCCTGAGGCTACCATAGACGAAACAGGGGATGAAAAGGGCGATACAGCTGAGGGAGGAGAGTAGTTTTTTCTTTTTCTTTTATTTTCTCCCATAAAATGCGCATACTTACCAAAGTATGAATTACTTTTGCAAAATGAATCTGAAAAATCATATATCCAAAATATTGTTTTTTACCATAACACTATTGCTTAGTGTTGTGAGTACCAATGTGTATGCTCAGAACTACAATAACAGCATGACCAATATTTTCGGGGAAAATTTGCTCACAGAGCAACAACAGCACGCTCAGGACTCCCTGCGTCAGAATCAAGGACTGGCACCATCGGAAAGAAAAGTGTACCGAAACCGTTACAAAGATTCTATACAGGTATATAAAATAATATCTTTCAAAGGCGATACCACCACTGTGGACACATCGCTCAATATCACAAAACTGTACAAGATGAACCCTACCCGCAAGGATGAGTACGGTTATATGCCTTTTCCTAACATTGCAGAAGGGTACACTCCGCTGGTGATGACGGTAAAGCCTTCTATACTGCCAGAGTATGGTTTTGCGTCCAGAAATATGTATTGGTACAACGTAGAGGATATAGATTATTACAACGTGCGCACTCCGTGGAGTGAGGCTATGTATCATTCAAATGTCTTTTCCAATATGACTGGTCAGGTGTTGGACTTTAAGTTCACTGCCAATGCAGGTTCTCAGTTTAACTTTTCTTTTGGTTTCCGAGGAAAACGCACTTTTGGTCTTTATAACTATTCTGAAACGCATCAAGGTCAGTTCTTGGCTACTTTTAACTACCGAACAAAATCTTACCGCTACCGTGTGCGTGGACATTTCACTTTCCAGTACCTCACAGCCACTGAAAATGGAGGATTGACCGAAGAGGGAGATAGTCTTTTCCGTACCGGAGATAAAGAATTTACATACCGAAAAACATTGCCAGTGCGCCTTTCTGGTTCTGATGCCACAGTGAGCAACCGTTTGGGTGGTAGTCGTTTTTATCTTGACCAAAGCTATGACCTTTTTGCCTCTGCTATAACGCAACCTAAGGCTTTCCGCGTGTCTATACTCAATGAGATAAAATACCAGCATAAGTCTTTCAAATATTCTGACCCTGCTTTTTATTCCACATCGGGTACTGCTACCAAATCATTAGAATACTACGGCAGTGCGGTGTATGAAGATGCTGTGCCGTTGGATTCATCACGTTACAACACCTTTGATGTAGCAGGTGGTGCTGGTATCAATTTTCCTTTGGTAAACATATATGCACAGGGTATGATACGTTACCAATCAACCAATTACGGTTTTGATACCGTTTCTTATGCTTCGTCCCAAACGCTACCTAACATGAAAGAAAACGGAGGGACTGTTTCTTTGTCTCTTTTGGGACGTTGGCGCCCTATAAAATACTTTGGTGCTGATGGTTCTCTGGATTTTGGTCTTTCTGGCAAATATTCAGGTGCGCGCATACTTAACCTTTCTGCGTATGTGCAGCTGAACAAGGACTATCGTCTGGAAGGTTCTTATATGAATGCTTCGTATTATCCTACGGTATCCAGTATGTATTACCGCAGTTCTTATGTGGATTTTAACTGGTACAATGACTTCAAACGAATAGAAGCTAACGAATTGGCTTTTACACTGCATAGCCCTAAAATACTCAACGCGCGAGTATCTTTTACCGATGTGTCTAACTATGTGTACTATGATTCGTTGCGTGTAGCCCGTCAGTATGATGATAAGGTAAATGTACTTTCTGTTACTCTGTCCAGAGATACGCGCATACGTTGGTTTGGGTGGGACAATACTGTAACGTACCAAAATGTAAGTTCTGGTAGCAGTGTTATGCCTCTGCCTGAGATAAACCTTCGTTCTACTCTGTATGCTTATTTTCCTATGTTCAAAAAGGCACTTACTCTTATGCCTGCCATTACGTTGAAATATTACTCTGAGTTTACCGCACCGATGTATAACCCGTTGATGTCCGATTATAACCTTCAACCTACATCCGTAGCACGTAAGATAGGAGGTTATCCGTATTTGGATTTTTCAATATCGGGAAAAATACGCAGCACACGCCTTTTCTTAAAACTTGAAAACTTTACCCCATGGGTAGCTCCGTCTAACAGAACGTATTATTCATCTGCTTGGTATCCATTTTTAGACCCGACAGTGCGTTTTGGAGTGGTATGGGATTGGTTTAACTAAGCTATTTTTAGTAGCTCACCCTGCATGGTAGGCTTTGGTAGCCAAAACGCATTTTTATCCAAAGAAGGAGCTCTTCGCCTTGTTCAGCGGAGAGGTCTTGTAGAGCTTTGGTGAGTTCATGAGAAAATAACTCAGGTGAAAAACTAACTTTTTCCAGTATAGTCTGATGATAAATAAACATTTGCTCTTGCGAGTCTTTAAGGTTTGTCATAGCTTAAATAAAGGGTTTTATTTCATGACTCTAATGTATAGATAAAAAAGCAAATAAAAAAGGGCAAAACCCAGCGCAAGAATTAAATTATTCTTAAAATTGCATACATGGAACACATATATACCACTGAGGTTAAAAAAACAGACGCACTGAGAATACTAACATGGATAATGATAGTAAGTGCTGTTGTGCGCATGGCAATAGCTGCTATGATACAGTTAGGCAATGACGAAGTATATTACCATTTGTACGCATCGTATTTATCGCTTAGTTATTTTGACCACCCAGCTATGGTGTCGTGGGTGCAGTGGCTCACAACGTGTGGTTTGAGTGTGGATGATGAGTTTACTTTAAGGCTCTCATCTGTTATTTTTGGTACTATAAACACTTATGTGATATATAGAGTAGGCTGTGAGGTAAAAAACGCAGTGGTGGGCTTGTATGCTGCTCTGCTTTACACGGCGAGTCTGTATGCCACCGTTATATGTGGTATTTTCATAATGCCAGACGGGGCATTGAGTACTTTTTACCTTCTTTCGGTATGGATGATGGTGGGTATTTTTGCTACCAAAGGCATAACGGAAGCCAAAAAGAAAAAGATGGTGTTTTTGGGAGTATTCATGGGATTGGCTGTGTTGTCAAAATACCATGCTGTTTACCTTTGTGCAGTGGCTCTGGCTATGGTTGTGTTTTGGGAGAGAAAATGGCTGAGGATGAGGCAGTTTTATGCAGCGGTATCGCTATTTGCAGTAGCGGTAAGTCCTATAATCGTTTGGAATGTGCAGAATCAGTGGGCGTCTTTTGCATTTCATGGTGCGCGTGTGGCTGTGAGTGATGTAAGTGTGGATTTTGGAGCTATTTTTCGTGAACTTTTCGGCGGTATGGGTTATAATAACCCTGTGTGTTGGGTTTTGATATTGGTTTCTCTGGTGGCTGTTTGGAAAAAAGTGTGGATTTTTACGCCAAGGGTGCAGAAAATATTGATATGGCTGGGACTACCAGTGATACTTATTTTCATGGTTATATCGGTGTTTAGGGATACGTTGCCACATTGGAGTGGTATGGGTTATCTTTCGCTGACGGTACTATCAGCGGGTTATCTTTACACGCTGACAGCTCAAAGAGCTATGCGTTGGATAAAAACAGCAATATGTCTTTTGGTTTTTGTGTTGTTTTTGGCAGTAGCGCAAATAAAAACAGGAGCGATACCATTGGGAACAGCAGACCCTACGCTGGATATGTACGGTTGGGATACTTTGAAAGAAAAGACAGATAGCCTTTTATCATCGGATGAAAATAAAGACATAAAAACCATGGTTACATACCGATGGTTTCCCGCAGGACACATGGATTATTATGTGGCACGTCCTTTGGGTCTTAAAATGTTAGCAGCTGGTCCATTGGATAGGATACATGAATACGTGAGAATAGACAGCGCCCGCGGAGGTGCTCGTGATGAAAAAGTACTTTA
Organism: Flavobacteriales bacterium; assembly: GCA_028709885.1. Lineage (GTDB taxonomy): Bacteria > Bacteroidota > Bacteroidia > Flavobacteriales > UBA1820 > Merdimorpha. The sequence continues at coordinate 10,390 of JAQUTH010000034.1, read as the reverse complement.
TTTGGTAGATGAAAATGACTTTATGTGTCCCGAAGAGGCTTTTCCAGATATGTTTACCACTGTAAAAGAGTACGATAAGATAAAAATATACCGCATGGGAAAAATAGCAAAACAGTACCGAGTGTATGTTTTATATGGTTTTACTCTAAAAAATGAGAACTATGACTAAGACTATGCTCCCACGTGAAAAATACATGAGTACCGACGGGGAAAACATGACCGCGGTAGAGCTTTTGACTATAATGATAGGCTCTGGAATGGCAGGTATGTCTGCTTCGCAAATAGCTATGTCTCTTTTGGAAGAGGCAGGAGGTAGTCTTCTAAGAGTGTCGCAGATGACACCTTATGAATTATGCACAGTCAAAGGCATAGGGCAGGCAAAAGCGGTGGAGATAGCCGCCGCATTTACTATTTCGCGTATGGCGCAGAAGGAAGAATTCAAATCTTTATATATCCGCACACCAGATGATATTTACAATGCTCTCAAAGCAGACATAGCACATTTGTCCTATGAGGAGTTTTGGGTGCTGTATGTGGGGGCGGATAGCCGTCTTCTGGGCAGACTAAAAGTAAGTCAAGGTGGTATAAGTGGAGCTGAGGTAGATAGAAGAATTATTTTTCGCCGTGCCTTTGCGCTGGGAGCCAGTGGTGTGATATTAGCGCATAATCATCCTTCGGGTTCTTTGGTGGTGTCAGATGAAGATGTCAGGATTACTCAGTCTTTGAAAAATGCGTGCAAACTATTGGGTTTTTCACTTGTTGACCACGTTGTAGTGGCGGTAAGCGGTTATGTTAGTTTTGTCCAAAGAGGGATATTGTAGTTATTTTTTCTTTTTTCTTCTCAAAAATTCATACACCACAAAATACGGTGCCAGTATAAAGGTCAAAAACAACATTCCTAAGCCCACGGTTACACCGTAATGCTCGTTATTTAGAAAATACATAACCACCCCTGCTATGTAAAAACAGAGGTCTACGGCTATGAGTATGGCAAGGACTTTTTTCATTCCTTTTTAAGGCTTTTTTCAGGGTATTTAAGGCGAAATTTGATATAAGTGATAGGTGTGTTCGTTTCCAAGTATTTCTTCTCATAGAAAGTCTGTATGGTCTTCAAATACTCAGGTGCGCAGTCGTCTTTGTAAACGTCGTGTTGAGCGTATAGTACTTCATGTCCTTCTCCATGCAAAAGTCCCAATGTGTATCCGTGTAAAAACGCAGAGTCCGTTTTTAGATGAATGATGCCTTTTTCAGTTAAAATGGTATTGTACTTTTTCAAAAATTCAGTACCAGTGAGTCGGTGTTTGGTACGTCTATACTTAATTTGTGGGTCTGGAAATGTAATCCATATTTCAGATATTTCGCCTGCACCAAAACATAGGTCTATCAGTTCTATTTGAGTACGTAAAAACGCTGCATTTGGCATTTGACCTTCGTGAGCGGTTTTTGCTCCACGCCATAGCCGTGCGCCTTTTATATCTACTCCTATGAAGTTTTTATCGGGATAACGTTCCGATAGTCCTATGGTGTATTCGCCTTTTCCACAGCCAAGTTCCAGTATTATAGGGTGGTCATTGTGAAAAAAATCTACTCCCCAGTGTCCTTTCAAAGGGAAATGTCCTTCTAAAACATCTTCTCTGGTGGGTTGTACTACGGTGTCAAATGTCTGGTTTTCCTGAAATCTTTTTAGTTTATTTTTACTTCCCATGTATATTTTTTGTTATGAACCTGAACGAATAGCCTCCACAGGGTCTAATTTAGCACCCATGTAAGCTGGAATGATACCTGCTAAAAATCCTATACCAGCTGAAATGCCAATGCCTACCATAACGTTGGAGAGCGAAAGGAAAAAAGCCATATCCGATATAGCTTGCACAGCAGAAAGAGCCCCCCACACCATGAGAATACCCATAATACCACCTGTTAATGACAGGAAAATGGACTCAAATACAAATTGCAGTAGAATGAAATAGTTTTTAGCTCCCAAAGCCTTTTGTATGCCTATCTGGTTAGTGCGCTCTCTTACGCTTACAAACATGATGTTGGCTATACCAAAACCACCAACCAGCATTGAAAAACCACCAATGATAAAACCAGCCATGTTTAGCATGGAGTAAAGCGGAGCGAATGTGGTAGCGATGATAGAAGGCACGTTTAGCTCAAAATTATCTTTTGCATCCGGAGCAAGACGACGTATGGAACGCATATTACCGCGTAATTCACTCAGGAAATCTTCCATATTGGCTTTTTGGCGTTCATTAGGAGCAACTATTATCTGCGCACCTGAATTTTCGTTTATTATGTTGTATTTGCGGTAAAAATTGACTGGAACTATTATTCTGTTGTCTTTCTCTATCCCGAACATCTGCTCTCCTTCTTTTTCCAGAGTGCCGATGATACGTATTTTCTGCCCCTTGTACATGAGTTCTTTGCCCAAAGCAGAAATGTCTCCACCTAAATAATCATCGTAAATATCAGCCCCTATAATAGCCACTGCTGCCCCTGATGAGCTTTCTATTGGAGAAAAATAACGTCCCTCAGTGATTTTAAGGGTTTCTATATTTTCAAATGAATGAGAAATAGCCACCATTTGAGCGTTATTGACATGTTCGCCGTTTATCTTAATGTAAGGGTAAGTACTCAGGTAAATAGAAATCATATCGGAAGATTCAGGCATACGATGACGCAAAGTCTCAGTTTCATTCAGCGTAGGATTAGGACGTGTGCGTATCTCCCACCATGGGATATCCATACGCATACCCCAAGGCCATTTGCCAATGTACACCACCTCATTACCCATCTCGGCAAGGTCAGCATTTACATTTTGCTTCAAACTATCTACCGCCGCCAACACCGTTATGATACAAAAAATACCTATGCTGATACCCAAAAGGGACAACAAAGTACGCAGTTTGTTTTTAATAAGAGCATCCCAAGCGAAAGAAATACTTTCAAAAAACAGGATTAAAAATTTACGCATGTCATTCTGTGTTAATATAAATATGAGTCAAGAGGGAATAGTATCCACGCCCCACACTCAATATTTAAAAAGTCAAATGTAGAGCAAAAAGATGAAAAAACCACCAAAACGAATCAATTGTTTAGAAAAAATAAAAAAAGCATCGTCTTTTGACGATGCTTATAAAGGAAAAGAGCAAGTTATTTGGATACAGAACCAGAAGAAGCCTTTGTAGAAGAAACGGTCGCGGTACTATCTGGCATCAAAGTATCCACCACCACCAGTTCCTCCTCTTGATAAACTATCTCCCCATCCAAAGGAACAGGTACGAAGGCAATGATATTGCCCTTGCTATCAAAACCACTCTGGTAAGCTATCTTACCACCTTGATAAGAAACGGTAACGGTAGCCACAGGATTTTCACCCATCATGGAAAGCTCTACCATAGAAGAAGTCTTCTGTGGTCCACCCATGATAAGACTGATAGCCTGATAAGCAGCCAAGACTTGGTCTGCTGGGTACATACTGCGCACAGAAGTATCCAAACAAGAGATGAAACCATCTATGTTTCCACTGGTAAAATCATCGGTAATGCTCATAGCCGCTTTTTTCATGGCCTCGTCTTTTTTACCAAAAGTACAAGAAGCCAAAATACCAGCTAAAAACAGACAGCAAAAAAAAGTAATCTTTGATTTCATAGTAATGAATTTTTAGGTTTAAGTTTAAATTTACTTAATCCTATGGTAATGAGCAAGAAGAATATAGTTATTTTTTAGCAGGAAAATAAAAAGCCCGCTCCCTTATGGGGAGCGGGCTCACGGTATTAAAAATTCTTATTAGAACAATTTCATATCGTCAAGAGCTTTGAGTACGCCTTTAACAGCCTGGGCAGAAGCGTATAGGTCAGATTTTTCTTTTGCATCCAAATCCAATTCTATAACTTTTTCTATACCGTTTTTACCCAAAACAACAGGAACACCAAGATAAAGGTCTTTAAGACCGTATTCGCCAGTCATCCAAGCGCATACAGGAACTATTTTCTTTTGGTCCAAAAGGATAGCCTCTACCATGGAAGCAGCAGCAGCACCAGGGGCATACCAAGCAGAAGTACCGAGAAGTTTTACCAACTCACCACCACCAACTTTGGCGCGTTCTATTATCTGGTTAAGACGTTCCTCTTTTACAAACTGAGAAACAGGGATACCCTGAACGGTAGTGTATTTAGGTAGCGGAACCATAGTGTCGCCATGTCCACCCAAAAGAAGAGCTTGGATATCCATAGGAGAGCAACCTATCTCAGTGGCAAGAAATGCGCGGTAACGGGCAGTATCCAAAACACCAGCCATACCCATAACTTGGTTAGCAGGAAGACCAGTAGCACGGAAAGCGCAGTAAGTCATAACGTCCAATGGATTGGAAACGATGATGATTTTAGCGTTAGGAGAGTATTTAACTACTTGCTCTGTAACTGATTTAACGATACCAGCGTTGATACCGATAAGGTCATCGCGGCTCATACCAGGTTTACGTGGAACACCGGAAGTAACTACTACAACATCTGAATTAGCTGTTTTAGAATAGTCATTGGTAGAACCTGTTAAACGAGTGTTGAAGCCACGGATAGGGGCTGTTTGCCAAATATCAAGAGCTTTACCTTCGGCAACGCCTTCTTTGATATCCAGAATTACAATTTCATCGATGAAATTACGAACTGCCAATACGTCTGCGCATGTTGCACCAACGTTACCGGCACCTACTACTGTTACTTTCATTTTAAATGGTTTTATGGTTGATTATTATTATCTCATTTATAGCATACAAATTTATGCAAATACACTCAAATTCCAATGCTATACTTTTAAATAATTCTTATTTGTTTGTTTTACTTTACAACAAAAAAAGAAAACCCACCGTTTAAGGTGGGTTTTTCTAAGTTACTTTTTATCATCACCAGAGGTGGAATCAGATTTTTTCTGCATTTTTTTCTGTGCCAAATAATCAGCCACACCACTGTGTGTTGGTTTGAGAGCCTCCTGACCCTTTTTCCAGCCAGCAGGGCACACATCGCCGTACTGACGAAAATGTTGAAGAGCATCAACTACCCGTAGAGCCTCGTCCACACTGCGTCCCAAGGGTAGGTCGTTGATAAGTTCATGGCGCACCACTCCGTCTTTATCTATCAGAAAAAGCCCTCGGTAGGCTACCATAGCAGGTGTATCGGCGTGTAATTGGTCGTTATCGTCATAGAAATAGTCCCCTGCAAGCACTCCATAATTTTTGGAAATGGTCTTGTTTTTGTCTGATACTATGGGGTAGGTAACGCCTTTTATGCCGCCTTCTTCCACAGGGGTGTTAAGCCATGCCCAGTGGCTTTGTTCGGTATCGGTACTAACGGCTACTACTTCTACTCCACGGTCTTGGAAATCTTTGAGTTTTTCTTGAAATGCGAGTAGTTCTGTGGGACACACAAAGGTGAAGTCCATAGGGTAGAAGAACAAGATAACATCTTTTTTTCCTAAGAATGGTTCAAGAGAAAAGTCTGGGGTTATTTTCCCGCCTTGCTCCACGGCTGCTTCCTTGAAGTGTGGAGCTTTTTTTCCTACTAATGACATATTTTTTTGGTTTTATGGTTAGTTCTTTCTGAAAGATACTCATTTTTCCGCTTTTTCTATTTGCATAAAAGTTAAAGAATTGATGAAAAACAGTTTTTTGTAGACATAATAAATGTATTATGAGAGAAGAAATGTAAAAATTGCGGGCATAAATTACTGAGAATTATTGTAGTGAGTACGGACAAAAGGCTCATACGCAACGTTTTGTTTTTAGTGTAAAGCCTATTTTTCTCATACTAAGGGAATGATTAAGAATTACATATTAGGCAAAAGAATAAATTATACTCCGCTATTTCCTATGATGTTCTTTTTGGCTGTTATATAGTTTGTTAAATCATTTATTGATGCCACCTTTCAGTACAGAATATGTAGAGGAATAATCTTATTTTTTTAGTAGATTGTTTGGTTTTTGCAGTCAAATATATCTTTTGTGGTGATAATTGATTTGGGTGTTTTTTGTTTATTGCGACTGCGTTAATTATAGGAGAATGATGTTGTGAATATAAAAAAAGCCACGCATATAGCGTGGCTTTTTTAGTGAGTTTGTTACAAATTTATTTGTGAATTATCACTGCCAAAACCATTTTGTGGGTATTCGTCAGCTGCATCATCATTAATCCAGTATTCTCCGTCTATGTTATATTTGAACTGATAACTGCTTCCTGCTGGTAGGGTTAATGATTTAGAGTATTCATTTCCTTTTTTGGTCATGCGAAGGGATTGTTCTTCCCAGTTGTTGAAGTCTCCGGCAAGGAACACTTTTGCCTTGTCTGGGACGTTTTCGGCAGAAACGGTGAATGTTACTTTGCATTCAGGTTTGCTCTTGGAGTAAGTTTTTTTGATTCCCATAATTTATATACGATTTAGAGTTTTTTATTGCTTTTGTCTGAGATTCTCAATGTGTTGAGAATGTATTAGATGATAAAAGTATGAAAAATAATTATATGTTATTCTTTTTTGCATAAAAAATATTGGTTTTTGTTCCTTTGAGGACAGATGGCGCGTGAAAAATAAGAAAAATAACTCCTTTTTTTTCAAAAATATTGCAGGGAAAGAAAAAAGTTGTACATTTGCACTCGCATAAGTGAAGTACTTATGGAGAGATGGCAGAGTGGTCGATTGCGACAGTCTTGAAAACTGCTGAGGGTCATACCTCCGGGGGTTCGAATCCCTCTCTCTCCGCCAAAGCAAAATGAGGTAGTTAAGAAAACTACCTCATTTTCATTTATATACGGTCGTATAAGTTTGGGTTTCAAAGGGTTCGGGTACAGTTTACACCCGATTTTGTCTCGGTTTGTCTCTGCAATGTGGCTTGTAGATACCCTACAAAAGACCAAGAGAGACACCCAAAAGTAAGTTATCCGTAACCTACCGAGACATCAACTGTAACCTGTCCTTAATTGTCTCTGTTCTGTCTCTGATAGTCTCTACCTGCTTATTGTACAGCATCTTAGTAATAATTAATTTTGTATCAAATTAAATTTACAAAGATGAAACAGCAAACTAACAATGTGGTAAAGCCACAAAAGAGAGGTTTGATTTTCGAGAAAAACACTCCTCAAACCCGATCGAGCTTTAATGTAATGTTCCTCATTCAAAAAGGGAAACTTAAAGCTAATGGTAAAGCTCCTATCTTGGCACGTATAACCGTAAACGGTGAGATGAGCCACCTATCCACTAAAATCGACATCTTACCCGATCGCTGGCTATCCAAGGAGCACAAGACCATAGGTCTTACCCGAGAGGAGAAACAGATCAACAACACCTTAGAACAACTCAAAGTTCATATCTCAAAACGCTACACAGAGTTTCTCTCAACGGGTCAGGTGGTCACTGCCAACAAAATCAAGCAGTCTATTATGAGCCTTGACGAAACCTCGAAGAGCTACCTTGAGCTGTGTGATATGTTTATAGCCGACTACGAGAAACTGACTGTAACACGAGGCTATGGCAAGGAGAGCTTGTTTAGGTATCAACTCACCAGGACACGACTGTCTGAGTTTATCAGCTCCGAATATAAGGTAGCGGATATTCCCCTTGCCGACATCAACAAAAGATTCCTCGACAAACTCTACCTTTGGTTATGCTCCGAAAAGAAGTTGGCAAACAACACCGCCACCAAGTTTATCCATAGATGCTCATCCATATATAGAGTGGCTCTTGACAACGGTTGGGTGAAAACCAACCCGTTCAGAGCACAGAAACTACACCTTGATAAAGTAGATAGAGGTTACCTCACTAAGGCGGAGCTTACCACGATGATGCAGAGTATGAACTAGCAAACTTAAACCGCACAAAAAGTTAAGCCACTTTATTTATTTTTGATTTTTTGTGCGGTTTAAGTTTGCTAGTTCACTGTGAATCTGAACAGTTTTGTGTTACACTTTGCGTCCCATTGTGAGACACAAAGTGTAACTCAAAAGAGTTAATCACATAAATACTGCTTGCTCTTCCTCCACGAGATTTATAATCAATCAGGTTAGCTTGTTTTAGTCTTTCCCTCTCTCGATATATGGATGAACGAGTCATATAAGTTGTAGCCTCAAGTCTTGAGATTGGAATATTAAGCTCTCGTTGCCAACCTGAACGATTAGCAATGAACATCAGTCCGTGCCACAGTGTAATTGAAGGAGGTGTCAGTGGATGTGTTTCGAGCCAATCATAAAACATCTTGATTTCAGTTAGATAGTTCATAATCGAGAGCTTTGTTGAATGATACTTTCAAACTCTGTTTTGGCTTGTGGTACAGAGTCTTGAATAACTCCCATATGAATGAGAATCTCACGTTTGCTGATTCTAACACCGTTTATTGTTGTTATTTTGCGAATGCCATAACTATTGCAATACCTATCAAATTGGCGCAGAGAGACCTCCAATAGATCGGCCGCCTCTTGGCGAGTGATGAGAATATCACGGACAGTTTCATTGTCTAAAACTTTCAGCTCATCAAGTCGCTCCTGGAGCAGTATGATGCTCTGCTGTATGTCGTCTATGATTGATTTTATATTCATATCTTCTGTGCTTTAAATTCTTGGTACAAAGTTCAGAAGAATAAAAATAGAAAATACCCCACGTGGGTAGCCACGTGGGGTAAGATTGTTTGTAATAAATTGTTATTTAATTAGTTGCAAATAAATGAATTTAGAATGAGCTCTTTAGACGATCCAAAAACGCGCTCTTTTTAATCTTTATAGACAAGATATCACGCTTTATATCTCGATGGTCGCTCAACTTAATATTGAACATGCTTTCGAAAGATTTTACAAGCTCAGTAAATGGGACCACAGATCCATTGTGATTTATTATTAGCTCGGAGAGCTTGAAGGCTGTCAGGAGCGCTGCTAACTCGGTGGGTGTACCACCCCATTTCAGATTAGATTTGACCTCATTTTTCTCTAATGAGTAAAATTGCTCAGGGTGGTCTATTCGCTGCTCTAATAGATTTAATTCGGTATTTATTAGTTTGTTAGATAGTGTAATAAAAGGTTTTGTAGCGACATTTTTTTTTACCCCTTGCGGTCAATTCTACAATTACATTCAACTCGGACAATATTCTAAAAAGATTTGGATAGTTGGTGTTGCTATCTATAAAAAGGATAAGCTGATTTTTAAATTCATTGTACGCTGATTGTACTTCAACTACATCTGGAGTGTTGTTGTCGGTGATTAGGGTCATAAATCGACCCTCTAATATGTTGTTCATAGTGATTATACTTATTCGTTAAAAATCGGGTTTTACTTTCGCAGCCATTAGGCAAGCTACAAAAGCAAGATGCTCTTGTCTGTTTTTGATATATTTTGCCTCCTCAAGGGTGGCGACCGATTGCTAAAAGTATAAGTGATTTCGATAAGCTAATGGGTTAAAGTATGAGTGTCTAATGATTTAGTTCACATAAATATACAAATTTTCTGTCGGATCGAAACAACTTATCTCTTTTTTCAATACTTTTGTATATAACTCAATGTAAATCTCATGAAAAAGAAATTAGCAAAAGGAGAAATCAATAGGCTAAAAGTGGTTCTTGTAGAGCAAAAGCGCACTGGATTATGGTTGTCTAAACAACTAGGGAAAGATCCATCAACTATCTCATTGTGGTGTTCGAATAAGATACAACCATCGCTTGAAACCCTCATTAAGATAGCGGAGCTACTTGACGTAGAGATAAAGGAATTGATAAATAGCAAAAAATAGCTATGGCAACAAATAAACATGCAGTTATCAGATACCAAGCATTAGATAAGTGCTTTGGTAACTTTGGTCGGCGATTCTATATTGACGATCTCATAGAGGCGTGTAATGATGCTATATATGAATTTTCAGGCATTTCGGAAGGAATAAAGCGTCGTCAGCTTTTTGAAGATATAAAATTCATGGAGAGTGAGGCTGGTTATTCAATCGAATTAGATAAACTGCCTGATGGTCGCAAAAAATATTACCGGTACACAGACAAAGATTTTTCAATAAAGAATCAACCACTAAGCCAAACAGAGGAGGAACAACTCAAAGCTACTGTAATGATGCTTAATCGTTTTAAAGGGCTCCCTCAATTTGATTGGATGGACGAAGTATTAACTCGTTTTGAAGACACCTTCAAATTGAAAGCCAATGTTGAGAGCGTTGTAAGCTTTGAACAGAATCTTGTCCTCAAGGGCTTAGAGCATTTTACAGAACTTTTTAATGCTACAATAAACAAGCAAGTATTAGAGATTAGCTATGCTCCTGGATTTAGCGAAGTTCATAAATACACTATACACCCATACCATCTAAAGCAATATAATAACAGGTGGTTCCTCTTTGGCTTGAACACAACAGACGGAGTAT
>JAQUTH010000033.1 GCA_028709885.1 Flavobacteriales bacterium | reverse complement strand
ATGGAGATAGCTTATGTATCTGCCAATAGAGTTCGTATGTCTATTTACAAGATGACAACAGTATGTTGGGCGGTGCAATATCTTATCTTTTGGCACGTCCAGACAAATATATAGCTACTACTCTGGTGGGAAACAACATCACTTTGGTAGTGTACGGTTATTATATGGGTGGATACATAGTATCACAGCTATATCCTCATTATCTATCGTTGGATGATTTGCCTTTTTCTGTCCTTATGGTACAGACTTTGATATCAACAGGTGTTATTCTCATTACTGGGGAATTTTTACCAAAGACCTTTTTCCGCATTTATGCCAATGAGATGATGGAAGTGTTCGCATTACCTATGTATTTGTTTTATAGGTTACTGAGCATCCTTGGTATAACGGATTTTATGTTGTGGCTGTCCAAATTTTTGATAAAAAAGATTTTTCACCGTACCAATAATGACGGTATAGATTTTTCGTTCGGACGTCTTGATTTGGGTTATTATATAGAGGAGCAAATAGAACAGTTGGACGATGCGCAGAGAGAAGAAATAGGCAACGAGATAAATATTTTTCGCAATGCGTTGGAATTTAGAGATGTAAAAGCGCGCGAATGTATGGTTCCACGTACCGACATCAGAGCGTTGGACGTGAAGTCTTCGGTAGATGAACTTCGTGAAATGTTTGTCAGTACTGGGTATTCCAAAATCATCATTTACCGTGATACCATAGACAATATAATGGGTTATGTTCACTCATTTGACCTATTCAAACAGCCTTTGGACGATATCAAAGGAATGTTGATGCCAGTGCTTTATGTGCCAGAGAGTATGCCTGTAAATGAGCTTCTAAATGCTCTGACCAAACGCAGAATGAGTATTGCAATAGTCTTGGATGAATACGGCGGGACAAGTGGCATGGTTACCGTGGAGGATATAATAGAGGAGCTTTTGGGCGACATAGAAGATGAACATGACAAGGATGACCTTTTGGAAAAAGACTTAGGCGATGGTAATTACTTATTTTCGGCTCGCGGTGAGGTGGATTATCTCAATGAAAAGTATAATCTTGACTTGCCTGAAAGCGATGAATACGAAACATTGGCAGGACTTATCATAAATGTTACCGAGCGCATTCCGCAGAAAAATGAAGAAATAGAGATAGGAGAATACGTTTTTACCATTAAAGAAGCAACATATACCAAGATAGAAACAGTGCAGTTACATAAAAAACTTTAAAATAAAACAGCTAACATTTTTATTTTCGGGGCTTTTGTCGTATTTTCGCAAGTCTAAAAATAACAACAAGTATTCAATAAACTAAAATACAATAATGACAGCATTACAAACTCTCAGACATCATCAGGGACTATTGGTAGGACTTATTTTGTTCGCCCTTTTTGCATTTGTGTTGGGTGAAGTTATCTCTTCACGTGACAGAATTTTCTCTGGTGACCGCACTACTGTGGCTTCCATTGGAGACAATAAGCTAAATGTAGAAGATTACCGCGCCAAAATCAATGAATTTATTGAGGCTAACAAACAGTACAATGTAGGTTATGGTGTAGCAGCGGAGCAAATATATAATCAGTGGGTAATGGAGACAGTCCTGTATGACCAATATATGGCAGCAGGTATCTCTGTTGGCACAAAAGGTACAATGAACGGCATTTTGGGATTACCAGACGTAAAACAATACTTTACCAACGCTATGGGTGAGGTAGACGAAAACGCACTACGCCAGTGGGTAAACTCAGTACGCCAAGCAAAAGAATCTGGTAGTGCAGAAGGAGAGGAAGCATGGAAAATGTGGCAGGACATGAAGCAACGCGGTAAGATGATGCAAATGTCAAACCAATATTCAGATATGGTAAGCGTAGGACTTATACCTACCGCATTGGATGCTAAAATAGAATATGCTTTCCAAAACGACCAAGTAGATGGTAAAGTAGCATTCCTTTCATACGCATCGGTGGATGATAAGGAAGTAGCTGTAACAGATGCCGAAATAGAATCTTACGTTTCAAAACACGCAGATGATTACAAACGCTCTGAAACACGCGATATCCAATACGCTTTGGTGCCTATCGTTCCATCTGAAAAAGATGCTGATGCTGTAAAAGAAAAAATATCAGAACTACTTAAAGACAAAGTAGAGTACAACGAGAAAACCAACACCACAGACACTATTTACTCTTTTGAACGCACCAAAAACGACTCTTTGTTTGTAAATGCAAACACAGACGCAGGTAGCCGTTTCAACGGAGCATATCAACGTGAAATAGCTAACTATGACCTTTCTGAGTGGCTCAAATCAGCATCAAAAGGTTCAGTTTTCGGGCCATACAAAGATGAGCAGTCATACAAATTGACTAAACTCATGGATGTACGCTCACTGCCAGATTCAGTACGTTTCAGTCATATTCTTATATCTTACCAAGGTAACCAATATGTAAAAGACGCTACTATTTCCAAAGACGCTGCAAAACTAAAAGCAGACTCATTGGCAGCAGTACTAAAAAGCGGTAAAGCATCTATGGAAGCATTGGCAGCCCAATATTCCAATGACCCTTCGGTAGCACAGAACAAAGGACTTCAAGAATGGGTTAAGTACAACGGACAAAACGGAGAAATGGAGTCATTTGTCTTCACGAATCCAAAAGGCTCTATCAAAGTGATAGAATCACCAGTAGGATACCACGTTATCCGGGTTGAGGATGCAAAAGCATACGGCACAGCATACAAATTGGCAACAGTAACACAATATATCACTCCTTCCAAAGAATCAGCCGCAACTATTTTGTCAAAAGCTCAGGCATTGGCTAAAAATAACGCAACAGTGGAAGAGTTTGTAGCTAACGCTGTAAAACAAGGCTATGACATAATTCCTGCACTCGGATTTACTATTTTGGAATATCCGTTCAAAGGAGTAGGAGACAACACATCTATCACACGTTGGGCATTTGAGAAAAACACCAAAGTAAAAGATACCAAGATATTCGATATAGCTGGAAATCACGTTGTAGCTATCCTTTCAGGTATGCGTGAAGAAGGCAAACAAAGCGTAGCAGACGCTCGTGCAGCGGTAGAGCCTATCGTTATGCAGGAGAAAAAAGCTGAAATACTCAAAAAGAAATTTGCTGCCGCAAAAGGTTCTTTGGACGAAATAGCAAAAGCAGCAGGTGCAGAAGTACTTGAAGCAAGCTCAATGACTATGGTAACACCTATTATAGCAGGTGCAGGACGCGCACCAGAGACAGTAGGTACTATGTTCGGTATGAAAGAAGGTCAAGTATCTGCTCCCGTGGTAGATGAAACAGGCGTTATGGTGGCTACCGTAACAGCACGTCGCCCTTCTGAGCAAGGCAACACAGAAACTGTTAAAAATGCTTTGACAGAATCATATAATGCATATCTTCAAAATGCTATGCCTGCATTGCAGACAAAAGCACAAGTAAAAGATAACCGCGCTAAAATAGAAAAACTGTACAACTAATCATTGCACAGACGCAAAAAGCCCCGCCAACGGCGGGGCTTTTTTAGTTTAAATATCAATTATCTTTTTATCTCAGCTGAAAAAACATCTGAAAAATGATGAAGAACCCGCTCTTTTACCTGCTGTAAAGGAACGTCTTTTTTCAGCTCATTAGCAATGCTCGTTACACCTTTTCCGCGTATTCCACAAGGAATGATACCAGAGAAGAAACGCATATCGGTATTGACATTCAGGGCAAAACCGTGCATTGTTACCCAGTGGGAAGTACGCACACCCATAGCGCATATCTTACGAGCAAAAGGAGTACCAGCGTCTAACCAAACACCTGTCTCGCCATTGCTACGCATACCTTTTATGTCAAAATCTGCAATGGTACGTATTATGACCTCTTCTAAGTTCCTCATGTACAGATGAATATCGGGAGAAAAAGAGTCAAGGTCTATTATCGGATAACCAACCAGTTGTCCCGGACCATGATACGTTATATCTCCACCGCGGTCTATGTGGTAAAAAGAAACGCCTTCGCTTTTTAGTTTTTCAGGTGAAAGAAGTAAGTGTTCCTCTTTGCCTTGTCGTCCCAAAGTGTACACGTGAGGATGCTCCACAAATAGCAAATAATTTTCAGTGGGAGTATCTTTTTCAGTGTGGCGATTGTCCATTTTTACGTCTATCGTCTTTTGAAAAAGCTCTTTTTGGTATTTCCAAGTGCTACCGTAGTCTTTTGTGCCGAGGTCTTGAAAAATGACTGTTTTATTCATTCTCTTGCTCTATTTCAGCTTCGTTGGCTATTTTTTCCAGCATAGCATTTATATCCATAGCATCGCTAACGCAAAATTGACCTATCCGCGTGCGACGAAGTGCTGAAAGATAAGCTTTTGACCCGATAGCCTCACCAAAGTCATTAGCCAATGAACGAATGTAAGTACCTTTGCTGCACACCACACGAAAGTCCACTTCGGGCATTTGTATCCTCGTTATTTCAAATTCAGATATGGATATTTCACGCTCTGTCATCTCTACTTGTTCACCACTACGGGCGTGTTGGTATGCTCTTTTTCCATCTACCATAAGGGCTGAAAAAACAGGCGGACGTTGCATGATATTGCCTATGAAATTTTTGGTAGTGGCGTGTATCATCTGGTCTGTTATATGCTCTGTGGGAAAGCCTGAGGTTACTTCTGTCTCAGCGTCATACGAAGGTGTGCAAGCCCCAAGAGTGATAGTTCCTGTGTATTCCTTTTCCCGTGCTTGGTATAGGTCTATATTTTTGGTTTCCTTGCCAGCACATACTATCAGCAGACCAGACGCTAAGGGGTCAAGAGTACCTGCGTGTCCTACTTTTAGTTTTTTGGTGTGGTAAGTGCGGCACAATGTGTAACGCATTTTATTCACCACATCAAAAGACGTCCATGTCAAAGGTTTATCTATAAGATATACTCTGCCAGTATTTTTTAGCTCTTCTAATGTCATAAATGTTTATTCTTTGCCCTATTTTTGGTCATCTTCTTCGGTGTACCACGAAGCGTACATAGCGTAGTCATTGGAAATGCGTTCCACTATGTCTTTTAGCTGTTCAGGGCTTATGTCTTTGAGTTTTCTGGCGGGGTTACCAGCGTAAATACTTCCTGAAGGTACAACAGTGCCTTGTGTAACTACTGCTCCTGCTGCTATAAGCGAATTTGGCTCTACCACAGCGCCGTCCATAACGACAGCTCCCATTCCTACCAATGTGTAATCTCCTAATGTGCAACCGTGTACCACGGCGTTATGAGCTATGGATACGTGGCTTCCTATGTTAAGTGGATGTTTTTGGTATGTGCAGTGCAACACAGCTCCGTCTTGAATATTTACCTTGTCGCCCATTTTTATGTAGTGGACGTCTCCGCGGATTACAGCTCCGAACCACACGTTGCAATCATCGCCCATAGTAACGTCACCCAGTATTGCGGAGTTTTCTGCGAACCAGCATCCTTTGCCCCATACAGGGCTTTTTCCTCTTACTTTTTTTATTATTGCCATTGTTGTATGTTTTTTATATGATGACAAATTTACGTCTTAAAAGTCAATTTTCAATATTTTAGTAATAATGTCTTTTGCTATTTTCAAGTGTTGAAAAAAAATACAATAATTGAATATTATTGTGCTTATAATTTTTTCAAAAACAGCACAAAATGAGTAAATTTGTGTCTTAAAAATCAAATAACAAAAAATCCACAATAAAAGATGAAAAAGGCTAAATCTGCCCTTATATCCGTATTTCACAAAGACGGGTTAGAACCCATAATCCGCCGTCTGCACGCCGACGGAGTCAAACTATACTCCACCGGAGGCACTCAGACATTTATAGAAGGACTTAAAATACCGGTTACCCCAGTAGAAGAACTCACCACATACCCATCTATCTTGGGCGGACGAGTAAAAACCCTTCACCCAAAAGTTTTCGGTGGAATATTGGCACGCAGAGATAACGAGGGAGACATAGCCCAAATGGCACAGTACGAAATACCAGAAATAGACATAGTCATAGTGGATTTGTACCCATTTGAAAAAACAGTAGCATCGGGAGCGCCTGAGGCAGACATCATAGAAAAGATAGACATAGGCGGTATATCGCTTATTCGTGGAGCGGCCAAAAACTACGCCGATGTAGTGATAGTACCATCTATGGAAGACTATCCACGTTTTTTGGAAATGATAGAAAAGAACGGAAGTGCATCTACCATAGAAGACCGTCGTTATTTTGCAATGCGAGCATTTGCGGTGTCTTCACATTATGACAGTGCTATTTATAACTATTTTGCAGGAGAAGAAAAACCAGACCTTCGTCTTACAGTTGAAGGAAAATATCCGCTTCGTTACGGAGAAAATCCTCATCAAAAAGCAGCATTTTATGGAGATTTGAATAAAATGTTCACTCAGTTGCACGGTAAGGAACTATCTTATAACAATCTTTTGGACGTAGCAGCAGCAGTGGAGCTGATAGCTGAATTTGCTGCTGAACCTACATTTGCTATCCTTAAACACAACAACGCTTGCGGAGTAGCATCTCGTTCTACAATAGTGGAGGCTTACAAAGATGCTTTGGCGTGCGACCCTGTCTCTGCTTTTGGTGGAGTGCTGATAGCTAACCGTGAGATAGACATTCCTACCGCTAACGAAATAGACGCTCTTTTCTGCGAGGTAGTTATAGCTCCTTCGTATGCCGATGGTGTTTTGGAGATACTTCAACACAAGAAAAACCGCATAGTTTTGGTACAAAAAGAGTTTGCTTTGCCAGATAAACTTGTCCGTTCATGCCTTGGAGGTTTCTTGGTTCAAGACCGCAACAAAGCTACCGATACAGCTGAGATAATGCGCCCTGTAACAAATACACAGCCTACACCAGAACAGATAGAAGATATGATTTTTGCTTCTAAAATATGCAAACATTCTAAGAGCAATGCCATAGTTTTGGCAAAAGGAAAACAGTTATACGCATCGGGAATAGGGCAGACTTCACGTATAGACGCTCTTCGCCAAGCGGTGGAAAAAGCAGAAAGTTTTGAATTTGACCTTCATGGTTCTGTTCTTGCATCGGATGCTTATTTTCCATTTGCAGACGGAGTTGAAATGGCTCAAAAAGCAGGCATAGTGTCTGTTATTCAACCAGGTGGCTCTATAAGAGACCAATTATCCATAGATTATTGCAATGAAAATAAAATTTCTATGGTTTTCACTGGAACACGTCATTTTAAACATTGATTTTTCATATATTTGTAGATATCAAATATGTATAATAAATAAATCTCTTAAAAATGGGACTCTTTAACTTTTTTACAGAGGAAATAGCCATAGACTTAGGTACAGCCAATACACTTATCATTCACAATGATAAAGTCGTGGTAGATAGTCCTTCTATTGTGGCAATAGACCAAAACACAGGAAAGGTGATAGCAGTGGGGCGTAATGCTTCACTAATGCAGGGAAAAACGCATGAGAACATAAAGACTATTCGTCCGCTTAAAGATGGTGTGATAGCTAACTTTAAAGCCTCCGAATTTATGATAAATGAACTTATCAAGAACGTACCAGCTATAAAAAAACGCCTTTTTCCACCAGCCTTAAAAGTGGTAGTGTGCATACCTTCTGGTATTACCGAGGTGGAAAAACGTGCCGTGTATGACTCCACACAACGAGTAAATGCACGCGACGTGTATTTGGTGCATGAACCAATGGCAGCGGCGATAGGCGTGGGAATAGACGTTCAGCAGCCAAAAGGAAATATAATCATAGATATAGGAGGTGGTACTGCTGAGATAGCTGTTATAGCTCTTGGAGGTATAGTGTGCGACAAATCTATAAAGATAGCAGGAGATGTTCTTACAGCTGATATTTCTTACTATATGCGCACTCAGCACAACCTTTTCGTGGGTGAACACACTGCTGAAATGATTAAAATTCAAGTAGGTAGTGCCACAGAGCATTTGGATAATCCGCCAGATGACATACCAGTACAGGGCCGCGACCTTATAACCGGTAAACCAAAAGAAGTCAAAGTTAATTACCGTGAAATAGCATATGCACTAGACAAATCAATTCTGCGTATAGAGGATTCTGTCATGGAAGCTCTTTCACAGACACCACCAGAGTTGGCAGCTGATATATACAAAACAGGTATTTACATGGCTGGTGGTGGTAGTATGCTCCGCGGACTGGACAAACGTATAAGTCAAAAAACAGACCTTGAAGTACAGGTAGCAGATGACCCATTGCGTGCAGTAGTGCGTGGTACAGGCATGGTCTTGAAAAATCTTGACAAATACAACAATATACTTATAAAATAGCAATAGGATTTTCCTAAAATATTAGCGAGGCCGACGGGCTGTTTACCCGTCGGTCTTGTTTGCGTTAAAAAGCAAATGTATGCAACAGTTATTGTATTTTCTTAAAAAAATAAGATACTTATTCCTTTTCATAGTATTGGAATTGGTAGCATTTGCTTTGGTGCAAAACCAATATAATTATCACCGTAGTGTTGTTCACGCTGTAACAGGCGATGTTTTTTTCTCTATTAGTTCAGCAGCATCGGCATGGAGAAAATATTTTTCTTTTCCAGAAGAAAATGAGCGTTTGGCAAAAGAAAATGCACATCTTCGCTCTTTGCTTGCTGTGGATGATAAACATTCGCCATCTGCACCTGAAAACATGACCGATACCACCCAGACAGGTATTGCATATAATTTTATAGCCGCTGGGGTGATAAAAAACTCTTTTGACAAGCAAAAAAACTATATAGTGTTGGACCGTGGAGCAGCGGACGGAGTAGAAGTGGATGACGGTGTGGTTACAGACAAAGGCGTTGTGGGTGTGATAGTGCAGGTAACGCCTCATTATGCGGTATGTAGAAGTATTTTGCATATAGAGAGTTATGTGAGCGCTCGTTTTAAAAAAAATAATTATTACGGTAGCATAGACTGGGAAGGTGGTAACCGTAAGTATGTCAATATGTTGGATGTACCACGTGTGGCAGATGTTGTTGTGGGCGATACCGTGATTACCGATAAACGTTCCACTCTTTTCCCAGAAGGTCTTATCATAGGAACGGTGAGCGAATTTGGTGTTGACCAGAGTGATTTTTACGATATAAAAGTCCTTCTTGCCGATGATTTTGCTTCATTGAGTGAGGTTTACGTGATACATTATCGCAATGCAGAGGAACTAAAAACAGTGTTGGATTATGAGAAATAATATGGTTCGTTCGGTATTGCTCATAGTGGCGGTAATGCTGGTGCAGATAGTGGTGCTGGACAATATAAATGTAGATGGATATATAACGCCATACATATACATTATAATTATTTTGCTCGTGCCGTATAGTTACAATATGGGTTTGGTACTCATTTTGAGTTTTCTTATAGGTCTGACAATAGATATTTTCTCAGGCACGGGAGGGCTGCACGCTATGGCTTGTACTCTTTTGGGAGCAGTGCGTGGGCTAGGTGTTTCTACTTTTTTGGGTGTTCCGAAAAAAGATATTGGTTCTTTTAGCCCTTTGACATCCAGAAATATAAAATACGCAGCCATTATAACGCTGTTGTTCTTGCTGGTGTTTATACATCATGCGGTGTTGTATGTGTTTGAAAGTCTGTCTTTTTCATTGCTGTTCAACTCTTTATGGCACGCTTTACTCAACACAATAGTAACGGTTTTTGTTTGCATTTTGATACTGATGTTCATGAAGTCAAAACAACGCGGCTGGTAATAAAGGAGGAGTATAGGTGAGAAGCAAATATTTTCTTATAAGCATAGTTGTGATATTGGCAACAATATTCATATCACGCCTTTTCTATCTCCAAGTTGTAGAGGACAAATACAAGTTTTTAGCTACCTCCAACACTCGCCGAGACTACACCATTTACCCACCACGAGGATACATTTTTGACCGCAATGACAGCCTTTTGGTATCTAACCAACCGGCGTATAATCTTAGCGTCATATATAACGAAATGAACCCAGAAGGGCTGGATACCACTGCTTTATGTGTTATTTTGGGCATAGAAAAAAAGATAATGGTGCAGGCTTTGGACAAATTCAAAAACGCTATAAAACAGCGCAAACATTCCCGACATCAGCCTTACGCTTTGGTATCTCAAATATCGGCTGATGACTACCCAAGAATAAAGGAAAGACTGTATAAATTTCAAGGTTTTACTCTTGAAAAAACCACCATGCGTCATTATCAACACTCTTCCGCAGCCAATGTCCTCGGTTTTTTAAGTGAAATAAGCCCCAATGCCAAAGTATCGGAAGATTCAGAGTATAAGATAGGAGACATTTTAGGAGCCACAGGAGTAGAGAAAATGTACGAAAAAGAGCTTCGAGGAGTACCTGGACACCGTTATTTGCAGGTGGATGTGAGTGGAAAAATAACAGGACCTTACATGGAAGGAAAATTTGACTCCCCTTCGCAAACAGGAAAAGATATACACATAGGATTGGACATAGACCTTCAAATGTACGGAGAACTTCTCATGCAGGGTAAACGCGGTTCTATCATAGCCATAGAACCCTCCTCAGGAGAAATACTCGCCATGGTAACAGCTCCTTCTTATGACCCAGCGCTTCTCTCTGGACGAGGACGTGCCAAAAATTATGCCACATTGGCAAAAGACCCTGCGCAACCTATGTTTGACCGAGGACTTATAGCCGAATATTCACCCGGTTCGCCATGGAAAATAGTAACAGGGCTTGCAGGACTGCAAAGTGGAGCTGTAACACCTGAATTTTCAGTGTATTGCGGTGGAGGCTATCGTGTGGGAGGACACGTCATGGCTTGCAAAGGAGGAGTAGGGCAAACTCTGGATATGCGCCATGGGTATCAATACTCATGCAACGTTTATTTTGCTACCGTATATAACCGCACGATAGAACATTTCAAAAAATCTGAGGACGGAATGCGTTTTTGGACCAGCGTAGCTAATTCTTTGGGCTTTGGTAAGTATTTGGGAACAGACCTTTCCACAGGACGAAAAGGCTCTATTCCAACAGCAGATTTTTACAATAAAGTGTACGGAAAAGGGCGTTGGGGAGGCTCTACCACCATTTCAAATGCCATAGGACAGGGAGAGATAACGGTAACGCCTATGCACCTTGCCAATCTTGCTGCCATTGTTGCCAACCGTGGTTATTACTACCGTCCGCATATCATAAAAAGCATTGGCGGGGGTGAAAAAATAGATTCTTCCTTTACTGACAAAGTAGATACTGGCATCAAAAAAGAATATTTTGACGTAGTAGCTGACGGTATGGCAAATGTGTTCCGTGCGGGTACAGCGCGTGCTTATGCCATACCAGAGGTAGAAATGTGCGGTAAAACAGGAACAGTGGAAAACTTCCGTAAGATAAACGGAAAACGTGTCAAACTACCAGACCATAGTATGTTTGTAGCTTTTGCACCAAAAGATAACCCTAAAATAGCCATTGCTGTGGTAGTGGAAAACGGTGTTTGGGGTGCGCGGTGGGCAGCTCCTATCGCTTCACTTATGCTGGAACACTATATTTTAGGCAAAAGCAACCGCGAATATTTGGAACAACGAATGATAGAGGGTTCGTTGGAAAGTACATATGTTCTGTATCAAGAAAACAACAAAGAACAATAAATGCTGACAGAAGGTAACATAAAAAGTCAATCAAACGCTCAAATAGGGTGGGCTCTTGTTGTGCTGTACGTTATATTCGTCATTTTTGGTGTGATGAACGTTTATTCGGCAACATACACTCCTGAATATCCAGACCTTTTGGATTTTTCTCGTTTCGGAGGAAAACAACTCCTTTTTGCGGTGATAGGAGCGGTTCTTATTTTTGTTGTTATGTTGTTGGATTTGGGATTATATGAACGTCTGGCATGGTTTATATACGTTTTTTCTATTATTCTGCTTTTGGGTTTGCCTATTTTTGGTAGTGAAGTCAAGGGAAACAGAGCGTGGTATAACCTCGGTTTTGTCTCGTTCCAACCGTCAGAAATAGCTAAATTTGCCACAGCGTTGGCTTTGTCATCATATTTGAGTAGTTATAAAGTGTCCATGTCCAAGATACAAGACCTTATAATAGCATCTGTAATCATTCTTTTGCCTATGATATTGGTTTTGACGCATGATACAGGGTCGGCACTGGTGTTTGTTTCGTTTTTTTTAGTACTGTATTTAGCAGGTGCGCATGGTATATATTTTGCAATAGGTATCATTTTAGCACTCATTTTTATAATGGACGTTTTTTTCCAACATTATAGCGTTGACCCTCACATTGTATTCTGGATAGTTGGGGGTATTGCTCTGTTGATATGTGTGGTGCGTCTTTTTAGGCATAAAGGCATTTGGAATGTGATAATGTCCACGGCTGTTATCTTAGGTTTTTTTGCTATGGTCCATTTTTATGTATGGGAAAACGTATTTAAGGACTACCAACGCCAACGAATACTCACATCTTTCAAACTGATAGAAGATAATAAAGGCATAGGATTTAATACCTATCAAAGTGAAATAGCAATAGGCTCAGGAGGTTTTTTGGGAAAAGGTTTCTTAGATGGTAGTCAGACAAAAGGTAATTTTGTGCCAGAACAACACACAGATTTTATATTTTCTACCCTTGGGGAAGAGTGGGGTTTTGTAGGGGCAGCGCTCATAGTTATACTTTATGCTGCATTTTTGATAAAAATAGTACGCGTGGCTTCTCGCCAGCGGACGTATTTTGCACGGAATTATGCGTGGTGCGTCTTTTCACTTTTTTTCTTTCATTTTATGGTGAACATAGCAATGGCAATAGGAATAATGCCAGTCATAGGCATACCATTACCATTTTTTAGTTATGGAGGAAGCTCGTTGTGGAGTTTTACGGTATTGCTTTTTGTGCTTATAAAAATGGACGCTCACCGCAAGGATTTCCTACCAGAGATAAATAATTTTACCGAAAGATAAAAAAATGCCTCTATTTGCTTTTTTATTTTGTAAATATGGGGAAAAATCATACTTTTGCATTGCTGAAACAAACAAGACATGGTATCTTGGCCGAGTGGCTAGGCACAGGTCTGCAAAACCTCCTACGGCGGTTCGAATCCGCCAGATACCTCACAAATCCCGCCTTATAAAAGGTGGGATTTTTTTATGGATAAAATATTTAGATAGAAACATTTCACGAAGTAAAATGTTGTTTTTAAGACAAATAGGCCATTTAAATAAAGAAGATAGTTATGCTCGGTATGTTCATGTTATAGAAAAAAATGAGTGTGTCCTTCGCAAATGTACATCTAAACTAATATAATAGCTACAACAGAAAAATCATCTTTTTCCACTGGGAATATAGGCTCTTGTAATTATAGTGAAACTGCTGTAAAATTTGTTTATAATGCCATATTTGTACAGTGGACAATCTATGTGTTGGATAGAAAAAACGTCGTTGCATATATTTTATGCTTTTTCTCCATTTTAAGAGGTTGTCCAACCATTTTAACATCTTGATTAGTGAATATGCTTCCACTTGCTGTTCAGAAAGGCACAAATAATTTTTTCATATGATTTTAACGCTACTGCGGTAGATACAGTAAAAGTAAATTGGACTACCGAAAAGCATTTTTAGCTACTTCTGCGGATTATTTTGTGGTGATAAATCCTAAGACATCACTCGGCAACGAATTTATCCTCAATTACCAAATAGTATGGGAAACATATAAGTCAAAAGGCTTATTGCCTGATAATGTTGAAATGGGAAAATGTACACTTACAACATAACCGTTGCATTAAATGATATATCGGTGTCATCTGTGTCCATAACGGACTGTGGCTTGGCAGTGTAGCATCCACAGACATACCAACATCTTAGTCTAATGGTACCACATACCTTTTTTCTTCCAATACATGATGATGAGGTATCCGAAAAGCATACCACCTAAGTGCGCAAAGTGAGCTATACCACTCATCATACCAGTTATACCGCTGATAAATTCTATCACTCCGTAAATGATGACAAACCATTTTGCCTTGATAGGAAAAAGGAAATAAATGTATATCATGGAGTTAGGAAACATCATGCCGAAAGCTAAAAGAATACCGAATACCGCACCCGAAGCACCTACCACTGGAACATGATAATACCAGTAATAGTTACTTAGCGTTTCATGGTTTACATAAATGGACATTTGACTCAGAAGAGAATTGGCAGCATCAAGGTCTGGCGCGGTGCGAAGACCGTAAAGTAATGATTCTGGTGCTCCCTGAGCCAACAGTTTAGACGCTGCAAAATATACCTCCACTTGGTTTACAGCAAGATATAAAAAACTAGCTCCAACAGCGGTTATCATGTAATATATAATAAAACGACGCGTACCCCAAATGTTTTCTATCACAGTACCAAACATCCACAGAGCGAACATATTGGACAACAAATGAGTAAAACTACCGTGCATAAACACGCTGGTAATTATTTGCCACGCATGGAAAAAAGGACTACCAGGTTGGTAAAGAGCCATAGACTCCATTATTGGTCCTACGGGTGTGTTTTTTAGCATACTGAAAGCCAAGTAGCAGATAACATTGATGACTAAAAGGTATTTTATACCCTCAGGAAGCATGCTGTATCCGCGAGGACTTATTTGGTTATAACTCATAGGAGTGAAAAATGTTGTTTAGTTAAATTTCTTTTCCAGTTCGTCTATACCTATTTTCACGAAAGTAGGTTTGCCGTTAGGAGCTATGGCAGGGTCAGTACATTCAAAAAGGTCTGTGGCTATGTTTTGCATTTCAGACTGAGAAAGAGCCGATGTGTTTTTGATGCACATGGAATATGAAAGACTCTTAGCAATGTTTTCGTCCATTTCTTCTTTTGTGGAAGGGTTACCAGCCTTGTAATCATCTATCATGCGGTCTATAAAACTCTGCACCTCACTTTCCTTTACCCCCACAGGCACACCTATGACGGTTATAGAACCTTTGTCATCTCTGTCAAACTGAAAACCGAGTACCGAAAGCTCTTCTTCTATCTCTTGAAAAACAAGCATTTGCGAAGCATCCAAATCCAGTTTTACAGTGAAAAGTATCTGCTGAGACAGACTGCCACGCGATGACATATTGTGGCATAATTTTTCGTATAAAATCCGCCAATGAGCCCGTATAGGGTCTATGAGCATTATTCCAGTTTTTATATGACTGAGAATATAGCGCCCGTTGATAAGGGTATAGCGGTTTTCATTGTCAAAAGTTTTAACCAAAGGAGCGTTCTCATTTTCTGTTTTTTCAAACAAAACTCCCTGAGAAACATCATCTGAAAGGTCTTTTTTGCCCATGTCATTTATCAAAATTTCCCATGGAGTATCGCTTGTAGAGGCATGGGAGTATGACTTGGTGGTACTTTTTGTA
>JAQUTH010000153.1 GCA_028709885.1 Flavobacteriales bacterium | reverse complement strand
GGCGATGTGAGGTTCAAAACAGGAGCTGACTTTGTCCGTCTGAAAGATGGGTACGACATTCAAAGTGCCATAGAGGGTGCTACCGGTGGCAACAAACAGTCAGAAGCTATCATTATAACCCGTAGCAATAAACGCGCTGCTCTTTTTAATTCACAGATACGTTCACGGATAAAACTGTACGACGGTGAAATATGCACAGGAGACCTTCTTATGGTGGTCAAAAACAATTATTTCTGGGTAGAGGAGGACTCTGTGTGTGGTTTTATAGCTAATGGAGACTTAGCAGAGGTGATGTCTGTGCGCAATTCCGAGATACGCAAATACGGTATGCGATTTGCGAGGGTGGAGCTTCGTCTGGTGGATTATCCTCAGATGCAAAAGTTTGAAGCTCTCATTCTTTTAGATACCATATACAGCGATAGCGCTTCACTTAACGAAGTGCAGTCCCGTGCATTTTACGAAGAGGCTCTCAAAGAATACGATGGTCTGTCCGTGAGAAAAAAGCACGAGGAACTGTCAAAAGACGAGTTTTACAACGCCATACAAGTAAAATTTGGATACGCCGTTACCTGCCACAAGAGCCAAGGCGGTGGCTGGGACAATGTCTTTATAGAACAGGTGTGGATGAGCGAACAAAAACTATCCATAGATTACCTGCGGTGGCTGTACACTGCCATTACCCGCGCGCGGGAAAAAGTGTATTTGATAGGTTTTTCAGATGATTTCTTTGAAGAATAAAAAAAGCTCGCCTAAAAGCGAGCCTGTATGGTAGATGTTACTTTTTACGAATAAATTATTTGAACATGAACGTTTTTCTTTACGTATGAACGTACCGCAAAAAGATTGTCCGGGGTGTTAGGAATAGGTGTAAGACGAGCTTTCAGAACGTCAAGATTATCTATCTGGTAGTTCAGACCGCAGTAGGTATAACCTCTTATCACTCCTTTTTCCACCAGAATGACGGCTTTTTCAGACACATTGCGCCCTTTGTCCACTATGACCATGTTTTTATCCAATGGGAAAAACTGGCGAAGACCTTTTGTCATTCTTCTGGAACGGATATCCAGATTAAGTATTGGACGATTAGTGGTTAGTTGGTTTATGTATTTAAGATACGAAATAGCATCCGATGATGTCTCTTCCCATGTTACACTGCTTATCTCGTCCTGTATTATGCGTGATGTGTCATCGTTTTCAGCACAAAGAATATGGTTCATCTCCTTGTAGATGTTGGATGTGCGTCCTATGTATAGTATGTTTTTGTCTTTGTCCAATATCTGAAAAATACCAGCAAATGTAGGCAGAGTATCCAGTATCAAACGGTGTTTTATCTCTTGACGAGACAGTATGTGAGTGGGTGCTTCAGCGGTTTTGACTATCTGTTTGGTGCTGTCTTTTTCTATCAGTATCTGCAAAAGGAGCAATGTGGCCTCGGCATCGCCATAAGCGCGGTGTCGTGAAGAAAGCGGTATGCCAAGTGCTTTGCATAGTTTCCCAAGCGAATAACTTTCCTGTCCGGGGATAAGGCGTTGGGATTCTTTGACGGTGCAAATGGTGTTTCGCTCAAATATATAACCCAATCGAGCAAACTCCTGACGGAGCATTCGGTAGTCAAATTCTGCGTTGTGAGCCACTATGGCGCATCCTTCCGTTATTTCAACTATCCGTTTGGCAAGTTCATAAAAACGAGGGGCGCGGCGTAGCATTTTATTGTCTATTCCTGTCAGTTTGGTAACGTAAGGGTCTATCGGGCGGAGAGGGTTTACCAAGGAAACCAAACGGTCTACCACTTCATGTCCGTCATACTTGTAAATGGCTATCTCTGTGATTCCTTCCTCACTGAAACGTCCACCAGTGGATTCCAAATCTATTACTGCGTACAAAATATCTCTTTTTCCGTTATTAATCAGTGTACCGAGTAGTCCCTGTGTCCGAAAATACTGCTACCTACCCTCACCATAGTAGAACCACACTCCATAGCCAACATATAGTCCCCACTCATACCCATAGACAGCGTATCAATAGTCTGCGATGTGCTTTTGAGAGTATCAAAAAGGACTTTTAGTCTCAAAAATTCAGCTTTTACCTGAGCCATGTTATCTGTGTTGGACGCCATGCCCATGATACCGCGCAAACGGATACCTTTCATCTGAGATATTTCAGTAGAAAGAGCTATCTGACGGGCTTGTTCTATGCTTAGTCCAAACTTTGTATCTTCTTGTGCTACGTGTACTTCCAGCAGAATGTCTATAACGCGGTCTGCTTTGATAGCGGCTGCGTCTATCTTTTCCAAAAGAGCCATACTGTCCACACTATGTATCATAGAGACAAATGGAGCTATGTATTTAACTTTGTTGGACTGCAAATGTCCTATCAAGTGCCACTGGATATCCTTTGGCATCACTTCTGCTTTGGCGCACATCTCCTGCACTTTGTTCTCGCCGAAAATGCGTTGTCCTGCGTTGTAAGCATCCATTACCACCTCCGAAGGATGCGTCTTGGATACTGCCACCAGAGTAACACCGTTTTTTATGGTGTTTTTTACCTTTGCCAAATTTTCTTCTACGCTCATTATCGCTCTTTTTTCTCCTCCTAAAATAGTATTTTCAAATATAAAAAGCTATTTTTTGGATTGTTCTATGCTGTCGCGACGAAGGCTGTCTTTGATAAGGCTATCACGCACAAAGAAATCCCCCATGTCAGACTCTACCTTTTTCATAAAATCAGCCTCGTTTTGTTTTCCTTTTTCCAGCACCTGACGGTATGTAAGCCCTTCTACTTTTTCTCCACCGAGAACCATTTTCCACATAGTAACTGAAAAAATCTGACATTCTTCTTCTGTCATGACTTTTGACACACGTGCCAAATCTTCATCAAACGTAGCATCTACTATCACGGTATCTAAAAGGTCTTTGTCCTTGCTAAATATTTTATATGATATCAACGCCGCTGAAACAAGCGCCAACAGACCTACTACAACGACTATCAGTTTTCTTTTATTCATTTCAAAACGTTATTTTTTGTTCTTTTCTACCCATTTACGCGCATTCACAAACGCCTGTATCCATGGGGATACCTCATCATCATGACGTGTTTCGTCATAGTAAGCCCAGTTCCATGGGAAAATAGAACGTTCTGGGTGAGGCATCATTACCAAATGACGTCCGTCTTTGGATGCTATTGATGCTACATCGTACGAAGAACCGTTAGGATTGGCTGGATAACTGTTGTATGAATATTTGGCTGTGATATTGTATTCACTTTCTTGTTTTGGCAAAGAGAATTTTCCTTCTCCGTGAGCCACCCACACTCCAAGACGTGCGCCCGATAGTGAGCCGAACATTACAGAATTATTCTCTGGTATATCC
>JAQUTH010000032.1 GCA_028709885.1 Flavobacteriales bacterium | reverse complement strand
CCACAGCTTTACCTATCCAGTTTTTGGCATCTTTCATCTCTGAACCCACAACTATGCCTTGTTTGTAAGCACCCGGCTGAACCATCTGCCCGTTTTCTTCTGCTTCTATCTTGACTACCACGTCAGAGTTAGCTTCTACTTTTTCTATCTCGGTGATTTTGCCAAAACGTTTAGTAAGACTGTTTATATGGTCATTGACATACTCATCAGATACTTTTATGGTATAGTGAGTCAGTTTTTTACCAGCTGCAGCAAGGTCAACTTTTACCTCAGGAATTATTCCTATTTCAAAAGAGAAAGTGAAATCTTTGGCTTTTTCCCAGTCTATATTGTCCTGAGAAACAGGAAGAGGCTGTCCGAAGATAGCGAGTTTTTCATCTTGAATGTATTTGTCCAATGAAGTCTGGATAAGTTTGTTTACTTCTTCCACCACAGCAGGCACACCGTATTGTTTTTTAACCATAGCAACAGGCACCATACCTTTACGGAAACCGGGAATATTAGCGTTTTTGCGCATATTCTCCAATGCTTTGTCCACGTTGGCACGGTAATCAGCCTCAGCTACATTGACCGTAATGACGGCGTTAAGCGCGTCTTTGTTCTCTTTGGAAATATTCATTTTATATCTTTAATATGTTTTTTAATAAATGATTACACCTCTTAATGAGGGGCAAAGGTACTTCATTTATTTTGTTTATAAAAACAAAATTTACACCCCGATATTCAAATTTCCCTCAGTGATGTTTTCAGCTTCTTTTTCCTGCAATAAAAGTTCATATTCATCATCCGCATTTTCCACCATACCAGAAAGTCTCACCGCACTTCGCTGAGAAATAACCGCTTTGCCCCCAGAAGCCACGTTCAATGCCTGAACCGTAGCGCTCATGTCTGTTATCATATAAGGCTCTATGCTCTGTTTTATCTCCAATTTTTTTATCCACGGAGCGATGGCAGTGTTCAATACCTCCATATATGCCTTGATGATATTCACGCGACGTTCTAAATATTCGCAAAACATCTCGCATTTGTTTTGTACTTTCAGGTGAGCATCCATAAACATCATTTTCAGAGCCACACCTGATACATTACCTAAACCTTTGACACTATCAAAAGAAATATCAGGAGTCTCAGTGGTGCTGTATATCATATTCAGCAGAGTACTTATTTCCAAACGAACACTCTCTGGAGCCTGTTGCCACGAAAGATACTGAGCTGTACTATTGGCATCGCCCTCTATTATAGCGCCAGTCTCACCTTTGCGGGCAAAACCACGTATTTCTCCTGTAACAAAAATCTTAGGACTGGCGTGGTAGTCATTCGTATCGGCAAAATTTGAAAGTAATTTTTCAAGACGCTCTATAAGGCACTGCACATCTGCCCATTCACTACGCTCTTGGCGAGCGTAAACAACAGGTATTTTACCTATTGGGTTATCATTTTTTTCTTTTAAAAACCACGCACCAGAATTTTCTTTTTCAAAATGCAGAAAAAAATCCTTTGTGTAAGTATCAAAAAAATAATGCTCACCGCGTTCATCTTTTATACCCCACTGGCGTGAAAAAGCTTTCATATCGCCAAAAGAGTCATAAAGAGGAAAAAGACTATCGCCCTGAGAAGGACAAAAAACGCACACTCTAAGTCTGTGAGCGGGGTTTACATTCTGAACAAAGGAGTAACGTTCATCACTGCCCACACGTTCCCAAAAACCGTTATCCTCCACTGGATACCACAACTCAGCTACTTCTGTCTCGCGCATTACAGTGCGTGCAATTCGGCGGTTAAGACTATCCACCTTGTTTTCAGTCAATGTGCGATGTATAGCCTCCCAAGCAGCACCAGTTTTGTCATCAGTGCGCATACAGGACATTTTTACAGGGTTCCCAAAAAGAAAAGCCACCGCGCGTTCCACTATTATCTTTTGCAAAGGCAGCGCAATACGCGCCACCCGTTCAAAACGCTCCAAAGAACCATCTGCGCCTTTTACAGCCTTATCTGGACGAAGAGCAGTGTCGTATATCTTATGTCCTGAGGGGATATACTCCTTTTCCAGTTCTGAGTAACAAACCTCGCGGTGTCCTTTTTTAAGTTCGGTTATCATTTTTTCGGCACTTTCCATACCGAGGATTTCTTCTATTTTATTCATTTTCTGTTTGATTTATTTGTTGTTTTCTCAAATATAATCAAAAAGGAAATAAAATCCAAATAAAAAACTCCCGAAAAATATCGGGAGTGAAATATATCCATTTGGATTATTTTGCAGCTTTCTGGCAGGCTTTTTTGCAGGTATCAACTACCGCAGAGCATTCTTTTTTGCATCCGTCCCCTTCTTTACCGCAGTTTTGGTGGTCTTTGCAGTCTCCGGTGCAGGCTTTGGTAGAATCTTTGCAGCACATTTTAGTGGAGTCTTTTTGGCAACCTTCGTGGTTTCCTTGGCATGCAGTGGCAGGCTGAGGGTCGTCGGTAGCTATTACGTTGCCGTTTTTGTCATATTCGGTTTCGTAACGTACACCGTCCACAACGTAGCTCACTTCGTAGCCGTTGTCATCGCATTTCCATTTTGCATCGCTGGCAGTAGGATTAGCTGCGGCAAAGGTGTCTTTAACTGTTTGAGGTACTGAACAGCAGGCTGCAAAAAGAGCTGCTACACATACTAAGATGATGATTTTTTTCATTTTTGTTTGCTTTAAATATTTTTTAAATGTTGATATTTCGTGTTTTTAATGCAGGTGCTAATATAATATTTTTTAGCTGAAAATGAAAATAAATGTAATAATTGTAAAATAAGATAAAAAATACAACTATCATACCGTCAAATATTTTACTTTTGAACAGTAAAAACGAAATAACACATAACTACTATGCAGAAAAAAGAAGTAATACAGCATTTTCACAAAAAGTACAACACAGAACCATATGTTTTTGTGGCACCAGGACGCATAAATATTATAGGAGAACACACAGACTACAATGATGGATATGTCTTGCCCGCAGCCATAGACAAAGCCATTTACTTTGCTATAAAAACCAATGGCACCCCCTCCACGGTAAACGCCACAGCGGTAGATTTGACAGAAGATTTTACATTTGACATCAACCAAATAGCTCCTAAAATAGGCTTTTGGGGAACGTACATCATGGGTGTATGCAGTCAGTTGCAGAAAAACGGATATAAAATAAACGGATTTGACGTGGTCTTTAGTGGAGACATACCTCTTGGAGCAGGGCTATCATCATCGGCAGCATTGGAATGTGGACTTCTCACCGCTCTAAACGATATTTTCTCTCTCGGGATAGAAAAAGTAAAAATAGCACTCATGGGACAGCAAGTGGAACACACCTACGCAGGGGTAAACTGCGGTATAATGGACCAGTTTGCCAGCGTCATGGGAGAAGAAAACGCAGTTATACGTTTGGATTGTTGGGATATGAGCTACCAACTTTTCCCTTTTGAATTAGGAGAAAACATAGTAGTACTGTGCGATAGTGCTGTAAAACACGAATTAGCATCTTCGGAGTACAATACCCGCCGAAAAGAATGTGAAGAAGGACTTGCAATATGTAATAAACTATTCGGAGTAAAATCCCTAAGAGATGTAACCATGGCACAGTTGGAGGCTCACAAGGGAGATTTTCCAGACATAGTGTATAAAAGATTGCATTACGTGGTAGGGGAAGTGTTGCGTGTGGAGACAGCGTGCCAGAAAATGAAAGAAAAAGACCTTGCCACCGTAGGACAGATGATGTATGCCACACATGACGGACTGTCCCGTGAATACGGCGTTTCATGTGAAGAGCTGGACTTTTTGGTAGACCAAACTCGTAATGACAGCGGTGTCATAGGTGCGCGAATGATGGGTGGAGGCTTTGGCGGATGCACCATAAACATAGTCAAAGGTTCTTACGCAGACGCATTTATAGAAAAAATGTCCGCAGCGTATAAAAAACGTTTTTCAGTGGATATGAAAGCATATAAAACGACAGTTAAAAAAGGCTGTCATAAGGAATAAAATGGAAAAATTCAATTTTGAACAGCACGCACACCGTCGTCTTAACATATTGACAGGACAGTGGGTGCTGGTGAGTCCACATCGCACTAAACGTCCGTGGAATGGCAAGGTAGAAACACCTCAGGTAGTAGAAAAACCTCAATATGACTCCTCGTGCCAGCTATGCCCGTCCAATGAGCGTGCCAGTGGAGAGAAAAACCCAGCTTACACACATACATTTGTGTTTACCAATGATTTTTCTGCTCTTTTACCCGATGTTCCAGAAGGAGACTACAACGTAGATGATATGCTGGTAGCCAAAAGTGAGCGTGGTGTGTGCCGTGTGGTTAATTTTTCGCCAGATCACAGCCTTACTTTGGCAGAAATGGAAATTAAAGACATAGCGCGTGTAGTGGAAGTGTGGGCAGAACAATACCGCGAATTAGGCTCAAAAGATTTTATCAGTCATGTTCAGATATTTGAAAACAAAGGTGAACTCATGGGTAATTCCAATCCTCACCCACATGGACAAATATGGGCGCAGAGTACCGTTCCCGATGAGGTAAAGCTAAAAACAGAACACCAAAAAGCGTATTTTGACCGCAGAGGACGCATCATGCTTATGGACTATCTCGCATTGGAACTCAGACAAAAAGAGCGCGTAATATATGAGAATGAATATTTTGTGGTTCTGGTGCCTTTTTGGGCGGTGTGGCCTTTTGAAACCATGATACTGCCAAAGATGCACGTGAGTAGTGTGGCAGAACTTGATGAACATCAACGTATGTGCTTTGCCGATGCTATTCACGTCATCACTGCCAAATATGACAATATGTTCTCTTGCTCATTTCCGTATTCATCGGGCATACATCAAAGTCCGACGGACGGTTCCCATCCCGAATGGCAGATGCACATGTCATTTTATCCGCCACTTTTGCGCAGTGCCACAGTAAAAAAATTTATGGTAGGTTATGAAATGTTTGCAGGTCCGCAGCGGGACATAACAGCCGAAGGAGCTGCCGCAAAATTGCGAGAACTCTCATCTGTGCATTATAAAAAGAAATAAGTGTCTTAAAACAAGGCTCGCTGAAAGCGAGCCTTGTTTCTGTTATTTTTTCTTGAAAAAGAAATTATCCATAGAAGTACTACTGCACCCACCAGAGCAGTTATCAAACTTCCGATAAGCCCATTTGCGGTGCTTATCCCGAGTATGCCAAAGAGCCAACCACCAAGTAGTCCGCCGATGATACCAATGATGAGGTTCATGATGAATCCGAACCCTCCTCCGCGCATTATTTTGCCAGCTAAAAAGCCTGCCAATGCACCTATTACAATAAACCAAATGAATCCCATAACTTGATGTTTTTTAGTTAAACTTTGATATTTAGTGCTTTACTGTGTGCAATATACAAAAATATTCTTATGTCAAAACAAAAAAAAAGCGTCGCAAAGCGACGCTTTTTTTTAGATAACGAAGGTGTATTATTTTTTCTTTTTGTTAGAAGTTACAACCTCTGTATCCTCTGCCTCATAAGCAGGTACATGTTTACCTGTATGTGGTTTTTTTGGTTTTTTGTTTCCTGCTGCTCCCATGATGTGAACATATATTTAATTAAACGTTTTTATTAAATACGGGCATGTTCGGTTATAAATAGCTGGACAGCTCATTCTTATACCTGCAAAAAGTGTGCCAAAATATTTATGTAGATATAAAATATTTTTCATGACATGATGTCATGTTTTGTTACAAATAGTTCTGCGTTATATTCTGCAAAAAAAGGTTTAAAACCGAAAAAGCACTCATTTCTGAGTGCTTTTTGCGGTCCGGACGGGACTCGAACCCGCGACCCCATGCGTGACAGGCATGTATTCTAACCAGCTGAACTACCGAACCTCTGTGCCGATGTAGTTCCCATCAGCGAGTGCAAAGATAAGCACAAAAATCAATTCTGCAAATCTTTTTTTCTATTTCTTGTCATTTTTTTTCACCATAGAAAAAATATATTGTAGTACCTTTGCACAGTGAATGAAAAAAATAAATGCAAATGCCACGTTATCAAAAGATAATATCTCTATCGTCATCTGTTACAGAAACATTATTAGCATTGGGAGCAGAAGAAAAAATAACAGCCTCAGTAGAGCAGAATACCACGCATTATCCATTGTACGCCACTTTGCCAAAAGTGAAAAGTGCGCAAAACATCTCTCTTAAAGAAATAAAAGACCTTTTCCCTGACGTTATAATGGTGGCGGAGTATGAAAAAAATCTCCCTATCGTATCACAGGCAGAAAAAGAAGGAATAGCAGTGGAAACACTCGCAGGAGATACCATAGCGGAAGTGGAAGATACTATTTACCGCTTTGCCAGCATGGTAGGACGTAGCACAGAGGCAGAAAAACTTATCACAAGGATAGAATACGGTTTTTCGGTAGTGAAAGAACAAACAAAAGACCTTGACCCTATACGCACAGCCTTTTTCTGCAATAAAGACCCATATGTGGTGGCTTCGGGAAAAGGACTGCTAACAGAACTTTTGGCAGTGAACAACATGGAAAATGTGTACTCTGACATAGACAAAAAAACAGCCGAAGTAGACCTTTCCACCCTTAAAATACTTGACCCGCATCTTATATTGTTGCCTTCGTATCCAGTGAAAATGACAGACGATGATGCTTTTACTATGGGGCAACATACGGAACACGCTCTGACGGTATTTGTACCTGGAGAATATTTCTCAGCAGGAGCAGACATGGCATCTCTTGGCGAGTTTTACAATAAACTCAACGAAAAAATGCGCCGTTTTTCTTCTGATAATTTAGCAAATAGAGGAGAGCCTACATACTTTTAATATTGGAAAAGCGTATATTTGTAGCATAAAATATGGAAATAAAAGAAACCACACAACGCGCTCTGTCGCTACTCAAAGAGCTAATATCTACTCCTTCGTTTAGCGGAGAAGAAGAAGGCTCAGCACGTGCCATAGAGGATTTTTTGTCTTACAGAAGGGTAGTTTCTCATAGAGTACATAATAACGTGTGGGCGGTGAATGAACATTTTTCGGCAGAAAAACCATCTATACTTTTATGCTCACATCATGATACGGTACGCCCAGCTGCCAGCTACACCAAAGACCCTTTTATGCCGTTTGAAGAAAACGGACGGCTTTATGGGTTAGGAAGTAATGATGCAGGAGCGCCACTGGTATGTCTGGTAGAGACATTTTTGCACTTTTACCATGCAGAAAACCTGACATATAACCTCATTTTGGCAGCAGTGGCAGAGGAGGAACGTTCAGGGGTAAACGGAGTTTCGGCTCTTTTGCCAGAAATACCATCATTTGACTGTGCGATAGTGGGCGAGCCTACTGGTATGGATATGGCTGTGGCTGAAAAATCTCTCATTGTGGTGGATTGCACAGCTCATGGGGTTAGTGGTCATGCAGCTCGCTCGGAAGGGGATAATGCCATTTACCGTGCAGCGGAGGATATTTTGGCACTGAAAAAC
The DNA here is from genome assembly GCA_028709885.1 of Flavobacteriales bacterium. Classification (GTDB taxonomy): domain Bacteria; phylum Bacteroidota; class Bacteroidia; order Flavobacteriales; family UBA1820; genus Merdimorpha. The sequence continues at coordinate 8,286 of JAQUTH010000032.1, read as the reverse complement.
CATAAGTTTGAAAGAGTATCACCAGTCTTAGGGACAGTGCACATGAACGTAACGATAGTACAAGGTGGTACTCAAAACAATATGGTGCCAGATACTTGTTCTTTTGTCATAGATGTGCGCCCTACCGAAATGTACACCAATGAGGAGATAATGGCAGAGATACGTTCGGTGATAAAAAGCGACGCTGTGCCCAGAAATATGCGTCGTCATGCGTCCAGCATACCGCTGAATCATCCGTTGGTGGTAGCGGGAGATGCTTTGGGACTTAAAAAATTCGGTTCGCCAACACTTTCAGACCAAGCTCTTTTGCCTACTGTGTCTTTGAAGATAGGTCCGGGGCAGAGTAGTCGTTCTCATAGTGCGGATGAATACATAGAAATAGCAGAGGTAGAGCGTGGTATAGATATATACACAGCTCTTTTGGAAAAAATACTGATAGAAAAATAAAAAAAAGAAATAAGATGAAACTTTGGGATAAAGGTTACTCCATAGACAAAAAGATAGACATTTTTACCGTAGGTAATGACCGTGCGTTGGACGAGGTGCTGGCGCGCTATGATGTTATAGGCAATAAAGCACAGGCTGTTATGCTCCATAAGATAGGTGTACTTTCCGATGCTGAACTGGATGATATAACCCGTGAGCTTGATGCTATAATGATACTGATAGATGCAGGTGGTTTTAAGATAGAGGACGAATTTGAGGATGTTCACTCAAAAATAGAGTTCATGCTCACCGAAAAACTTGGCGATACTGGTAAAAAGATACACACAGCGCGTTCCCGAAATGACCAAGTGCTGGTAGATATGCATCTGTATGTCAGAGACGAGATACGACATATAAAAGACGGAGTAAAACATCTTTTTGACCTTTTGATGAGCCTTTCTGAAAAGTATAAAAACGTTTTACTTCCTGGTTACACACATTTGCAGGTGGCAATGCCTTCGTCTTTTGGACTGTGGTTTGGAGCGTATGCAGAGAGTTTGGTAGATGATGTCTATATGCTCAATGCAGCTTACCGCATAGCAGACCAAAACCCTCTTGGTTCGGCAGCTGGATATGGAAGTTCTTTCCCGATAGACCGTGATGTTACAACACGTGAAATGGCTTTTTCTCAAATGAAAGTAAACAGCGTGGCAGCACAGATGAGCCGTGGAAAATTGGAAAAAACCACCGCTATGGCTATATCTTGCGTGGGTGGTACTCTTTCCAAGATGTCAATGGATATTTGCTTGTACATGAGTCAAAACTTCGGTTTTGTGTCTTTCCCAGATGAACTGACAACAGGTAGTAGCATAATGCCTCACAAGAAAAATCCAGACGTTTTTGAGCTTATTCGCAGTAAATGCAATAAACTTCAAAGCCTACCAATGGAGCTTACCTTGATACAAAATAACCTGCCAAGTGGTTACCAGAGAGACCTCCAACTTCTAAAAGAGAGTTTTGTTCCTGCTGTTTCTACCATTAAAAGCTGTCTTGATATGGCAGGGTTTATGCTGGAAAATATCCGTGTGAAAGAAAACTTGCTGGATGACCCTCGTTATTTGTATGTGTTCAGTGTGGAGGAGGTAAATAAACTCGTTCTTTCTGGCACTCCGTTCCGCGATGCTTACAAGAAAGTGGGCGCCGATATTCAAAATGGTACTTTTTCTCCCGAGAAAAAAGTGGAACATACACATATAGGTTCTGTGGGTAATCTCCGCAACGACCTTATAATAGCTAAAATGGAAGAGGCTTTAAAACAATAGTGATGAAAAACACGGTTAAAATCTTTCTTTTTGTTTTAGTATTTGTCCTTTTAGGGTGTGCCGGAGGTAAAAAAGAAGCGTCTATCAAAGACATAGTTATAACTAAGGAGGACTGCTCACGCCCAGATTGTTATCCGTCAATAGATACCAATGTGATTAAAAATGTGGTTTTTAAACGTGATGGAGCGATAGCTTATGAATATTTTAAGCGTGAAAATGATTCTATAATGATAGAACATAATGGGTGCAATAGTATCATTTTTAAATATGTGATAAACACTGCTACAAAAGAAAATGAAGTAAATAATTCTCATTTGAAACATTCTCTTATGGTGCTAAAAGAGCTTTCTTCGGCAGATGTATCTGGTGCAAAGATAGGTGTAGGAGCGGACAGTCTTTTATCTAAATTTAAATTAGACTCTAATGATAAAAAAGTCTTAGGACTGTACTCTAAATATAATGTAGGCGACTATAAATGTCAGGTCATATTGTCTCAGGCAATTATAGAAAATGATACTGTAAAAGTGTGGGTTACTTACTCACTGGAAGACAAATAATAATAAACTAAAAAAAGCCCCGCAAAAGGCGGGGCTTTTTTATGCGGAGATATTATAATTCTACCAAGTATTTTTCGGCATCCATAGCAGCCTTGCATCCACTGCCAGCAGCAGCTATTGCCTGACGGTAACGGTTGTCCTGAACGTCTCCCGCTGCAAAAACGCCTTCCACATTGGTGTGAGAAGTACCATTTTTAGTTATTATGTAACCTTCGGGAGAAAGGTCTATCTGTCCTGCGAAAAGTTCTGTGTTAGGGTGATGACCTATTGCCACGAAAATACCTTGAAGAGGGATATCGGTGGTGGTGTTTTTTACCTTGTCATACACTTTTACACCCTCCACAGCCTCAGCGCCATATATCTCGGTTATTTGGCTGTTCCAGATGATTTCTATGTTTTCTGTACTAAGCACACGGCTTTGCATGGCTTTTGAAGCGCGCATTTGGTCTCTACGGACTATCAGGTACACTTTTTTGCATAGTTTGGCAAGGTAAGAAGCCTCTTCCAATGCAGAATCTCCTGCTCCTACCACGCAGACTACTTGCCCGCGGAAAAAGAAACCATCGCAGGTAGCGCATGCCGAAACGCCGTATCCTTTGTATTTCTCCTCGGTAGGTATTTCCAACCAGCGTGCCGATGCTCCTGTGGCTATGATGACACTCTGTGCTTTTATTTCCTTTTCTCCGTCTATGGTTATGGTGTGAAGCCCGCCTTTCTCATGTGCAAAATCTACTTTTGTAACTGCTCCAAAGCGGATGTCAGTACCAAAACGACGTGATTGTTCTTCCATTTGACTCATCAGCATATTGCCGTCTATGCCCTGAGGAAAACCTGGGAAATTTTCTATTTCGGTGGTCTGTGTTAGCTGACCTCCTGCTTGCATTCCGGTGTAAAGCACAGGTGAAAGGTCTGCGCGTGCGGCGTATATGGCTGCTGTGTAACCAGCAGGTCCTGAACCTATGATAAATAAGTTTACTTGTTCTTGTGCGTTGTTTTCCATTGTAATTCTGTTTTATGCAAAAATATGCTTTTTACTTTGCAATAGCAAAGATTAACCACCTATGGTTTTTTTTCCTAATATGCGGTCAAAATTTTCGCGGTAGCTCTCGGAAATAGGCACGTATTCCTTGCCAAAGACTATTCTACTGCGCTCTATAACCTCTACTGCCGATATATTGACTATAAACGAACGGTGTATCCTCACAAAAGTATCTCCCGGCAGTGTGTCTTCCATGGCTTTGAGGCTGGAAAGAGTCATTATTGGCTTCTGGGAGTCTTTAAGATGTATTTTTATGTAGTCTTTTACCCCTTCTATGTACAGAATATTAGACAGAGCTATGCGTACCTGCTTATAGTCAGATTTGACCATGATGTATTCAGGGATATTTTTATCTTCCCTCTCATCGGTTTTATCTTTGCTCAAAGGCTGTGTCATGGTGTACCAGCGAAGTACTTTTGATGCGGCGCGGAGAAACTCTGTATAATCAAACGGTTTTAGCAGATAATCAGCCGCTCCTACCTTGAATCCGTCCAAAGCATAACGGTCAAAAGCGGTGGTAAAGACTACTTGCGTGCGTTCTCCTATCAGACGTGATAGTTCAAGCCCGTTCATACCCGGCATCTGTATGTCCAGAAACGCTACATCTATATCTCCATAAGAAAGAGCCTCTATTGCCTCGCTGCTACCTGAACACCGCGCTTTTAAGGATAAAAAAGGGGTGCGTTCTACGTAGCGTTGGAGTAGGTCCAGTGCCAATGGTTCGTCATCTACTATGATGGTGCTTAGTGTCATGGTGTAGGTGTTATTGTTCTGGGACTATGAGCGTAGTGGTGTAAGTGTTGTCTTTTACGGCACTGGTAAAAGTGTACAGCTGTGGATATATCAGGTCAAGCCTTCTTTTAAGATTTTTGATACCTATGCCACTGCCACTGCGGTCGTTGTCGGTTTTAGGATAGTTGGAGTTAGATATGGTGCATTGTATCTTCTTTTCTGACGATACTATTTTTATATCTATGAATGAATCTTCGGTGGCACTTACCCCGTGTTTAAAGGCATTTTCTACCAAAGCGATAAAAAGCAGTGGAGCTACCTGAGCGGTAGAGCCCTTACTTGCGGAAATGTCTATATTTACATGCACGTTAGTCCCTGTACGTAATTTCATAAGATGTATGTAGCTCCGCAAAAAGTCCATTTCTTTGTCCAAAGGCACAAAAGTAGGCGTGTTTTCGTATAGAGCGTAGCGAAGAAGTCCAGAGAGTTCATGTATGGCGTTTTGCGCACGCGATGGGTCTATCTCTATTAGAGAGTATATGTTATTCAAGGTGTTGAAAAGAAAATGAGGGTTGAGCTGATTTTTTAGATTCATAAGCTCAGCTTGACGGCTTTGGTTTTCTATTTCCTTGCTTTTTTCTACCGTTTTATACCAATTAGATGTCATTTTTATAGCCACTGCCAGCCCTACTGTCATGATGTAAGCCACCATGTCGCGTGCCAAAAACAGCATTCGGGGCATATCGTCAGGTTCTCCTTTGCGTCCTTTCTTTGGAAAAGCCTCCAAGGCTATGTTGTGCATATAAAAATCTTTCCACATTTGGTCTGAGTACCATATAATAGCTACCAAGGCTATGTTTACAATGATAAAAACGTAAAATTTTCCATTGAAAAGGTATCGTGGTATCAGTCCGAAATAATTTATATAGAAAATTATCATGAACGATACCGGTACCGATATGTATCCTAAATACCAGTTTATGGATATGCTTTTTTCACTGTCCTGCCAACTCATAAGCAAAGGAAATGCAAAAAGAAGCCCCCAGCCTATGATGTGTATGGCGAACAGAAGTATGTTTTTAGTGCTTTTCTGACTCATATTATTGTGCGTGTATGACATGGCTAAGTTAATGATTTTTTAAATGCTATGACGGTAAAAAAAGCCTCTATCACATCTGCATGATGCAGGGTCAGATAGAGGCTTCCACAGAATATATACAATAAAAACGTTATTCGTATCTAAGAGCATCTATCGGGTCAAGGTTAGAAGCTTTACGAGCAGGGTACCAGCCAAAGAAAATACCTGTTACAGTACATACAGCAAAGGAAAGTATCACACTCCACATCTGTATGTAGATAGGCCATCCTGCTATGACTTTTATGGCAAAAGAAACGCCCACACCTAATGCCACACCTATAAGACCACCCATGACACTGATGATGACAGCTTCTATAAGAAACTGCATCAGTATGTGGCGGCCTTTGGCGCCTATGGACATACGAAGACCTATTTCACGGGTACGTTCGGTAACAGAAACGTACATGATGTTCATAATACCGATACCGCCCACTAAGAGAGATATGCCTGCTATGCAAGCCAAAAGAATGGTCATCATGTCTGTGGTAGAGCTTAGCATACTGCTAAGTTCAGCCTGTGAACGGACGTTGAAATCATCGTCATCGGTAGCTTTGAGGCGGTGATTGGTGCGTAGTATTTCGCTTATCTCATCGGTGGCAAGGTCTGTATCTTCTTCCGAAGTGGCAGACGCTTGTATTCCTTGCAGGTGGGTGATAGCCAATATTCTTTTTTGAACGGTGGTGTACGGAGCTATGATGAGGTCATCTTGGTCTTGCCCCATACTATTGTAACCTTTGGCAGAGAGAACACCTATGATTTTAAAAGGTATCTTGTTAAAACGAATGACACGTCCTATCGGTTCTTCACCGTTGGTAAAAAGATTATCTACCACTGTCTGCCCTACAACGCATACTTTGGCAGCGCTTTTTATGTCCCCTTCGGAAAACATATCACCTTCGCCAACGCTGTATTTGCGGATGTCCAGATATTCGTCATTGACACCATAAATACTGGTAGGAGAGTTATTTGCTCCGTAAATGACCTGTCCCGATGCGTTTACCATAGGAGAGCAACGCTCTATGTGTGGTGCATTGTCATGTATATCCTCAAAGTCTTTTATTTTAAGTGTCTGCATGGCAGAAGCACTCTGACGCACACCTCCACGCATATCTGCACCAGGCTGTATCATTATCATGTTAGACCCCATTTCGGATATTTGTTCGCGGATGCTGCGTTTGCTACCCTGTCCGATAGCCAACATAGCTATCACGGATGCCACGCCTATGATGATACCTAACATGGTGAGAAAGCCTCTGAATTTGTTGCCTTTGAGGGCGCGAAGGGCTATTTTTATAAGGTTTTTGTAATTCATGTTGTTAATCTTCTGGTAAAGGCATTTCTGATAGTATCTTTTCTGCCGAGGCTATATTGTCATTATACACGTCTTGGGTTATATGTCCGTCCCTAAGGACTATGTTTCGGCTGGAAAACTGAGCCAGTTCAGGGTTGTGGGTAACGAAGATGATAGTGCGTCCACGTTGGTGCAATGCCTGAAAAAGTGTCAGTATTTCAAACGATGTGCGGGTATCCAGATTTCCTGTTGCCTCATCAGCAAGGATAAGTACGGGGTCATTTACCAGAGCACGGGCTATGGCTACACGCTGCTGCTGTCCTCCTGACATTTGGTTGCTGCGGTGATGTATCCTATCTGCCAGTCCTACTGCGCTAAGGGCTTGGGTGGCACGGTTTTTCCTCTGGGTGTCGTTTACATCTGGATTATATAGAAGAGGGAGTTCTACGTTTTCCAGTGCTGTGGTCTTTGGTAAAAGATTATATGACTGGAATACAAAACCTATTTTTCTGTTGCGAAGAGTGGCACGTGCGTTGTTATTCATCTGGCGGACAGATACACCGTCTAAGTAATATTCACCTGATGTGGGTGTGTCAAGACAGCCTATAAGGTTAAGTAGTGTACTTTTTCCACTACCGCTGGTACCCATGATGGTAACAAATTCTCCTTGTTTTATGGTGAATGATATGCCACGGAGCGCGTGTACCGTTTCTTCGCCCACCGTAAAATCGCGGCGTATGTTTTCTATGCGAATGATATCGGGTTTATTCATATCTTTTATTTTTTCTTGTTACCTCCCGGAGGTGTTGGCATAAATGGGCTTGATTCTGCTGAACCCTGAACAGGCATTTCTACTTTTGCATCGGATGATGCGGAAAGCACTACCTTGTCTCCCACTGAAAGACCGCTGATGATTTCAGTTGAGGTGTTATCGGCTAGGCCTATTTTTACTTTTACAGGGTGTGCGGATGTGCCGCGTAATACCCATACCATTTTTTGGTCTGCTGCCAATTCTTTTGGCGCTTTTTTCTGACCTTCAACAATGGATTTAGTGTCTTGTGGAGCATTTTTAGGCGCTTCTGGCATATATTTGAATGCTTTGGTAGGAATGGTTAGGACATCGTTTTTTTCCATGGTGTAAATGGTGCATTGAGCGGTAAGTCCCGGCATGAGGATAAGGTCTGGGTTGGGAGCGTCTATCACCACTTCGTATGTTACGACGCTGGATGTGGTGGTGGCTTGTAGGCGTACCTGACTTACAGTGCCTTCAAAGGTGTCATCTGGAAAAGCGTCCACGGTAAAGACGGCACGCTGTCCTTCTTTGACTTGTCCTATGTCAGATTCATCCACGTCCACAATGACACGCATTTTTCTAAGGTCATTGGCTATGGTGAAAAGAGTAGGGGTATTAAAACTTGAAGCTACAGTCTGACCCTCTTCCACGGCTCGGGAAAGCACCACCCCGTCTATGGGAGATGTAATCGTCGTGTAGCCCAAGTTACTCTGTGCGCGTACTATGTCCGATTTGCTCTTGTTATATGAGCTAACGGCTTTCTCATAGCTGTATTTTGCGCTTTCGTATTCGGTGTCGGAGATTAGTTTTTTCTCCCACAGTCCCTTGATACGATTATAGTTTTTTTCTTGATATTCAAATTCTGATTTGGCAGATGAAAGCGATGCCTTAGATGAGTTATAGTCCGCTGCCATAAGTGAACGGTCTATCTCGGCAAGGACTTGTCCCTGAGTAACTACGCTGTTATAGTCCACGTATATTTTTGATA
>JAQUTH010000031.1 GCA_028709885.1 Flavobacteriales bacterium | reverse complement strand
GAAATGATACACTTGGCTCTTAAAAAAGAAGCTACTAAAAGCACTCAGATGCACTACCGTATGTTGGATTTCATTCATCTTCTTTTTCGTGAAGGAAACCCAGCTGGCGCAAAAACAGCTCTTAACATCATGGGCATTTGTTCTGATACGGTGCGTCTGCCTATGCTCAGGGGTAGTGAGAATTTAAGGAAGAGCATAAAGGATTTTTTATCACGTTAAGGTCTTTTTTCCAAAGATAATAAAACACTTTTTTCATTATATTTAGGACACTACGGTGTCCTTTTTTATTCATCGGAGAAAAACACTATGCTATGAAACGTCTGTTACTGTTTTTTTTGTCTTTTACCTGCATTGTAAATGCCTATGCCACGCACAACCGCGCTGGCGAGATAACTTTCCGTCAGGTGGGCGCTCGCACATACGAAGCCACCATAACCACATACACCAAGACTGATGCCCCTGCCGATAGGTGTAATCTGACCATACAGTGGGGAGATGGAGCTACGGATGTACTTTTTCGTAATAATGGCCCTGCTGACCGTGGATGTCAGTACGGCGGTGAGCCCATTTATAACAATATCAAAAAGAACAAATACATAGGACGTCATACCTACTCCACACCCGGCAGTTACAAGGTTTCCATGATGGATTACAATAGGAACGAAGGTGTCAAAAACATAGCAGGCAGTGTTACCGTACCGTTTTACATAGAGTCTTACATATACGTTCCAGCCGATGCTTCACTGGTAAATAACTCTCCTTTATTGCTTAATCCGCCAACGGATTTTGGGTGTATATACACACCTTTTATTCACAATGTTGGCGCTTATGACACCAATGGAGACAGTCTGGCTTATCATCTGGTTTCCTGCCGAGGACTGAACGGAGTAGAACTTGATGATATTTATTCCCCTAAGTATAACTTAGACGATTCTCATATCTCAATAGACCATTTTGGGACAATAACATGGGACAGTCCCAACACCATTGGCGAATTCAACATAGCTGTGGAAATAATAGAATACCGAAAAAACTCCTCTGGTGAATATTACCCAATAGGCAAAATTCTTCGGGATATGCAGATAGATATTACCGACTGCAAAAATGACCCTCCCATTATCACTTCCGATGATGTTTTTTGCACCACAGCGGGTAAAAGCATAACTTTTGACATTTCAGCCTCGGACCCTAACGGCGACAAACTAACCCTTTCTGTTGTAGGAGGTCCTTTTCTTAGCGCTAACCCTGCTATTTTTTCAGTACCACAGAGTAGCAGAAAAGACATCACAGGCATTTTTCTATGGACTCCTCAATGCGATGATGTTAGAAAAACGCCATATTACCTCACTGTAAAAGCCAATGACTGGCCAGTGGATAAAAACGGCAATCCTCTTTCGGGTCTGTCTGCCCAAAAAGTGATAACACTCTCGGTACTACTGCCTCCACCTACGGATTTGATAGTCATTCCGTCAGCTGAAAATGATGCTATAAACCTCTCTTGGACAGCTCCTAATTGTGAAAATGTCAATTTTTACCGCATATACCGAAAAACAGGTTCATCTTCATCATCTGCCATTATACCATGTGGCTCAGGTGTGGATAAAAACAGCGGATATGTAGAAATAGGCACCTCTACCCAAAATTCTTTTTCAGACACCAAAGATATACCCAACAGCGCTGCCATGACATATTGTTATGTGGTAACTGCCGTGAGCAACGACGTAGAAAGCACGCCATGCCAGCCTAACTGCACCACTCTACCACTCTCACGTGCTGTCATAAGGGAAGTTTCGGTAAAAAAAACAGATTTCTCACAAGGTAACATATTTATAAAATGGGTACGTGCCAAAGATATAGACCGAATAAAATACCCACCGCCATACACATATTCTCTTTTTTACAGTAAAAGCACTGACTTTTCAAGTGCCTCACTATTAGCGTCCGCCTTAAAAGAAACAGACACTACATTTACCCACAGTGGCGTAAATACCAGTGATGTCTTTCTGCACCATTACCGCACCATGCTATATTCACAAGGCAAAGAAGTGGGTTACTCACCTACCGCCAGCCAACCTTACCTACACGGAAAACCGTCCAACCGTTCCGCCATTCTCAGCGTTGAGTACGCGGTGCCATGGAGTGTTGATAGCGTGGTATATTTTCAGAAAAAAAGCGAAACATTAGAAAAAATAAGCACCGTGAAAAGCTCTTATCCGTACTCTTTTCCCGTAAAAGACCTTGTAAATGGACAAGAATATACTTTTTTGGCTTATGTGTATGGGCATTATGACCACCAAGGCATTGTACGTCCGGTAGTCTCTATCAGTAATTACCAGAGTGTAATACCTGTGGATGATGTGGTAGAATGTCCCCCTGAGCTGTCCATTGAGCAGGACTGCGATGCCGATGTTCCTTTTCGCCTATACTGGATAGACCCTACCGTTGTGTGCGGTGCTGATGCGGTAGATAGTTTCAAGGTTTATCATAGAAAAAACCAAGACAGCGAATGGACTTTGGTGTACAAGGGAAAAGAAAAAACTTGGGAGATACCAGAAGACAAACGTTTTGGGCAGTACGGCGTCTTAGCTACTGACAAGGGCGGAAATGTATCAGATATGAGCAACGTAGTTTCGGTTATTCTGTGCCACAAGGTACTCCTGCCCAATGTTTTTACTCCTAACGGAGACGGGAAGAACGATGTTTTTACGCCCCTTGTTCCGTTGGACAAAGGCATTTTTCACATAGATATTTTTTCTCGTTGGGGAAAGAAAGTTTTTTCTACCGATGACCCTCTTATTCTATGGGACGGCTGTACCCAAGGAGGTAGTAAATGTAGCGATGGGGTTTATTTTTACAACTATTCCTTTACTCCTGATGACGGAGAGAAAATGAGCAAAAGTGGTTTTGTTCATATTTTCAGATAGCTTTAAAACTTAAAATGCGCCCCTTCGGGGCGCATTTTAATATTGCTGAGTATTATTTTATAAGACCAGCGCGACGCAACATGGCATCTGGTGTAGCTGCACGTCCACGGAAATTTATGTACAACTGGTCTGCCGGTACACTACCTCCTTTGGACAGTATCTCTTTTTCAAAATGTTTTCCTGCCTCACGTGAGAAAAGACCATTTTCTTTGAAATACTCAAAAGCATCAGCATCCAACATCTCACTCCATTTGTAAGAGTAATAACCTGCCGAATAACCACCAGCGAATATATGACTGAACGAAACAGACATACACGTTCCATCTACATAAGGATACAGCTGAGTAGCCTTCATAGCATCGCGTTCATATTTTACAAAATCATGTTTTTTGTTTTTAAGATACGCATCAGCACGTCCATCATACCAAGCCATATCCAACATACCAAATGACAACTGACGCACAGTAGCATAACCCTCCATATAGTTTATTGAGCGCATAAGAGCATCAATGTATTTTTCAGGAATGACCTCGCCAGTGAGATAATGTTTGGCAAAAACTTTGAGAACCTCAGGCTGTTTTGCCCAGTTTTCCATTACCTGTGAAGGTAACTCAACGAAATCTCTCGGTACAGACGTACCAGAAACAGAAGAATACGTTACATCTGACAACATACCGTGAAGAGCATGTCCAAACTCATGGAAAAGAGTGGTTACTTCGTAAAAAGTAAGAAGAGAAGGTGTGTCTGCGGTAGGTTTTGAAAAATTGCAAACATTGACTATGTGAGGTGCTTGGTTATCTCCGAATACCTTGTTTTGGTCTTTTATGCTGTTCATCCACGCACCGTCGCGTTTGCCATCACGTGGAAAATAGTCTCCGTAGAAAATGGCTTTAAATTTACCCTGAGCATCACGCACAACGAATGTGTGAACATCTGGGTGATACTTAGGAATGTCATACACCTCGGTAAATGTGAGTCCGTATAGCTTGTTAGCTACATAGAAAACACCCTGTATCACATTTTCAAGTTTGAAATAAGGTTTTAGCACCTCATCATTGAAAGAATACTGTTCTTCTTTTAGAAGATTGGCATAATATGAATGGTCCCAAGCCTCTATCTTTTTCAATCCGTCATGTTTTTTGGCATAGTCTGCCAACATCTGAACATCGCGTTTGGCTGCTGGTAGTGCTTTTTCTAACAGTTCTGCCAAAAATGCGTTTACGGTAGCAGGTTTTTTAGCCATGCGGTCTTCCTGTGCCATGTGGGCATATGACTGATAACCTAAAAGTTTTGCCAACTGTGTGCGAAGAGATACTATTTCTTCTACCACAGCGCGGTTATCTGTTTGGCCACCTTTGACACAGCGGCTGTTATATGCCATATACATCTTTTGACGCAGACTACGGTCTTTGGCGTATTTAGATATTGCGCTGTAACTTGGAGCTTTAAGGGTAAATGTCCAACCTTTTTCTCCTGCGCTCTGTGCTTCCTCCCGGGCTGCGTCCATTGCGCTTTTTGGTAGTCCTTCCAATTTTTTCTCATCTGTTATGTTCATGCGGAAAGCGTTGGTTTCTTTGAGAACATTAGACTGGAATTTAAGAGAAAGCTGGCTCAGTTTCATAGATATTTGGCGAAGGCTGTCTTGTCCCTCTGGGGATAGTTTGGCTCCTCCTTCGGCATATCCTTTCCACGTGTCTTTAAGGACTTGCTTTTGCTCTACGGTGAGGTTTTCTTTATCTTGGTTTTGATAAACGTAGTCTATTCTGTCAAAGAGTGCTTTGTTAAAAAGCATATCCGATGAGTATTCAGATAGCAATGGAGATATTTCCTCTGCTAATTTTTGCATTTGAGGCGATGTCTCGGCACTATTGAGATTATAAAATACAGATGTAGCGCGTCCCAACATTTCTCCTGTGCGTTCCATTGCTACTATGGTGTTTTCAAATGTAGGTGTGGCCGGGTTTTTAACTATGGCGTCCACTTCTGCACGGGCTATTTCTATACCTTTTTTTACAGCTGGCATATAGTCTTCAAGTGTTATCTTGTCAAATGCCACCGTGCGGTACGGCGTACTGTAATCTCCATAGAATGGATTGATTATTTCTTGGGGTTTTGCTTCTTTTTTTCCCATGTCCATATTTTGTGCTGTAAGCGATAACGTCAAGGACGATACTACCGCAAATAATAACGTTTTTTTGTTCATATAAATATACTTGTTTTCTTTGGGGCGAAGATACGCAATTTTGCTTGTACTTTTTATTTTCCTATTCTGAGTACTTGGTAAAATGATATTGTTTTCTTAGTTGTTCTTTTTCCTCACTGGTCAAAGCTGTAAAATACGCTTTCCATCCAGGGCAAAAATTTATATGCCAACGCCAAAATCGTCCAACTAATGAGCGTGGTGCTGTGTCATATTTTTTGCGCATAGGGCATGATGCACATGATGGTTCTTTTTTCATTTTGTTATTCTATTTTTATTGTATCGTATTAGACTTGAATCACAATGAAAAGGTTACAAAAAAATGCTATTTTAACTAAAAATCATATCTTTTTTCCCTGTGAGGTGAGGTATTGTGCAAATATGCGTGCGGCTGTTTCCACTTTTTGTGCGCAGGTGTGTTTTTGAGCTAATGCTTCGGGATTGGTCATTTCGTCTTGACGTGGTGTTTCCAGTCCCAAAAGCACAGCACAACGCAATGCTCCTGCTTCTTGGATATATTTGTCGGTGAGAGTGCGGACTACTTTATAGTTGTTTTCTTTGCCTATGTTATCTTTTGGGGTGATGCTTCCTGTTTCCAACCCTGCCAAGATAAACATTCCGCAAGCTGCTCCACAGACATTTCTGGTGCGCCCTATCCCTCCACCAAATGATGCGGATATGCGTAGGGCTTGTTCTTCACTTAGTCCGTACACGTCGGCAAAGGCTGCTGTTACACTTTGTGAGCAGTTATATCCGTTTTTGAAGTATTCTACTGCTTTTTGTATTCTCTGTTCCATGGAGTTTTGTTCTGTAAAAACGGTGCTGTGCTTTTATATAAGGCACAGCACCGTTGGTTTTTGGGGTTTATTTTTTAATAAAAATATCTATTGAATGCTTCCATGGCTTCGTAATCTGAAAACCCTAAGTCATGGTACTGTATTGCGGTGCCTTTATTGCGGTCTTCGGCTCGTTGCCAAAAGTCCCGTGGGTCTTCTCCGAGATATGCTGTGTCGTTCTTTTGGGATTCATGGAAAAATATGGCTCTTTTTTTAAGTCGCAATTCGTCTGGCGATAGTGGTACTGCCATTCCTATTTGTTCTATATTCCATTCGCTCCATGCTCCACGGTACAACCATACCCAACAGTCTTTCATGAATTTTTCGCTTTTTAGCTGTGCTATGGCGGTAAAGACCAAATCAAGGCTTATCTTCTGCGTTCCATGTGGGTCTGAGAGGTCTCCTGCGGCAAATATTTGGTGTGGTTTTATTTTCTTTATCACTTCTACCATTCGGCTCATATCTTTTTTCCCTATTGGTAGTTTTTTTACCGAACCTGTTTCGTAGAATGGTAGGTCTAAGAAAATGACATTCTGGTCTGGTACGCCCATAAATCTAAGAGATGACATAGCTTCTCCTCGGCGAATGAGGGCTTTGGCTTTACGTGCTGCAAAGGCGTCTTTGCTTCCTTCTTCTTTGGTTATAAGCACGTCTTTTACATTGTTAAACACTTTTGAAGGTGCTTCTTCGCCTGTTTGGAACTCATAAAATTCTTCGGCAAACTCTACAAATCGGCGTGCTTCGTTATCACTTACTGAGTTATTGCCCGATGTCTGTATCACCACATAAACGTCATGTCCCTGCTCTACAAGACGGCGTATGGTGCCTCCCATACCTATCACTGCGTCGTCTGGGTGTGGAGAAAAGACTATCACTCGTTTTTTGGCAGGGGTGGCACGTTCAGGGCGCGCTGAGTCATCTGAGTTTGGTTTTCCTCCCGGCCAGCCTGTTATGGTGTGTTGGAGAACGTTAAACATTTTGATGTTAAGTGCGTATGCTGAGCCTTCCTGTGCCAAAAGGGTAGACATAGAATTGTCATTGTAATCCCTGTCGGTGAGTTTAAGAATTGGTTTTGATACTTTTGATGATAGCCATACTATGCCTTTTCTCTGCATTGCTTCGTCCCATGTGCATGGTCCTACTATCCATGGTGTCTTGATGCGGGTGAGTTCTTCTGCTGCTACCTCATCCAGCATTATAGTGCAGTTGTTGTGTGTTTGTAGGTATGTGGCTGGTATGGTGGATGATACTTCTCCTTCTACGGTGCGTTTTATTATTTCGGCTTTTTTGTTTCCCCATGCCAAAAGGATTATTCTGCGGGCTTTTAGGATAGAGCCTACTCCCATTGTTATAGCTCGCTTTGGTACATTTTCCAGTCCGTGAAAATCCTTTGATGCGTCAGAGCGTGTCAGGTGGTCAAGGGTTATCATTCGTGTGCCTGAATTGATGTGCGAGCCGGGTTCGTTAAAGCCTATGTTTCCTGTGCGTCCTATTCCTACCAGTTGTATGTCCAGCCCTCCGTATGATTTTATCTTCATGTCATAGTCGGCACAGTACTGGTCAAGTTTGTTCAGTGGTACGTTGCCGTCTGGTATGTTTATGTTTTCTGGAAGGATGTCTATGTGGTCAAAGAGGTGTTCGTGCATAAATGCCCAATAGCTTTGGGCGTTTTCACGGGAGAGTCCGTAATATTCGTTCAGGTTAAATGTTACCACATTGGCAAATGATAGACCTTCTTCTCGGTGCATACGTATCAATTCAGAATATATGTGCATCGGTGTACTGCCTGTTACCAGTCCCAACACCGCTTTCTGTCCTTTGGCATTTTTATCACGTATCACGGCTGCTATTTCCTCAGCTACTGCTACCGATGCTATGGATGATTTTTGGAAAATTTCTGTATGTATTTTTTCAAAACGCATATCTTCCCATCTACCTGTTTTTTTCTGAGTCATCATTGCTATTTTGTTTTAGGTTAAAAGAAATTTTGCCCTCCGCACATGATGTGTGAAGGGCAAAATAGTAATATTATTTGCTGCGTTCCAAAAGGGATGCGGCTGCTTTGTCTACTACAAATGTGCAGTTAGGGTGCGCTTGCAGGTATGTTGCTGGTACGTCATCGGACATTACACCTTCAACGGTGCGTTTGATGATGTCTGCTTTTGATGCTCCCCATGCCATAAGGATTATTTTTTTCGCTTTGAAAATAGTGCCTACGCCCATTGTGATGGCAGATGTTGGTACGTTGTCAAGTCCGCCGAATGCTGGTGCTGCGTCATTACGAGTGATTTGGTGCAGGTGTATCATGCGGGTTTTGGACTGTGGGTCCGATGGTGGTTCGTTAAAACCGATGTGTCCTGAACGTCCTATGCCCAATAGTTGGAAATCAAGTCCGCCTGCTGCTTCAATTTTTTTCTCATAGCCTTCGCACCATGATTCTACTTCGTTCATAGCCATGGTTCCGCATGGTACGTTGACATTTTCTGCTGGTATGTCTATATGGTCAAAGAGGTTGTGGTGCATAAAATACCAGTAGCTTTGGTCGTTGTCCTGTGTGAGTCCGTAGTATTCATCCAGATTAAATGTTTTTACATTTTTGAACGAAAGTCCTTCTTCACGGCACATACGGATGAGTTCAGCGTACACTTTTAGTGGTGATGAGCCTGTGGCAAGTCCTAAAACTGCTGTTTCTCCTTTGGCGTTTTTCTCTCGGATTATCTGCGCTATCTGCTGTGCTACGGCTACTGAGCCTGCTGCTTGGTCAGGGTAGATTTCCAATTTCATTTTTTCTACGTTTGACATTTTATTGAATTTTATGTTTATATTTTATGTTGTTCTTTTCCCTACGGCTTTGCAATATACAAAATTGCAATTTTTATTCCAATTATTTGTCTTTTGTTAGACAAAAAACATTTTTATGTAGATAAGCGATGTTTTATAGGTCGTTTTCTATTGAATACTTTAAATAGGTTTTCTTTTCTACTTCACGCATATTATTTTCTAAATCAAAATAATTGAGCAACTGTCTATAATTTTTCTTGTCTTCCAATGACATATTCATTGTATCTAATGAATTTAACTTCTTTTTAGCCAAATTTATATCTCCATCTATAAAATATTGACACCTGCACACCATTACGGTATCTACATAATTTTTTCTTTTATTTTCAAATTTGCCCTCTCTTATACTTTGTATGGTCTTACAATAATAAATATTTGCAGAATCTATATTATCTATCATGTAATAATTCTGAGCCAGAGCATACATAATATCTGTGTCAAAAGGGTAAATATTTAACAAAGACAACAACACTGTTGTTCTTTTTTCATATTGCAGTGTGGCAGAGCATATGTCATCTTTTAAATAATAAGCCTCAACATTTCCACTGTCATAATATATCGCTGAGTCCAATGCCTGTAAATATTCTTTCACATCTGGAACGCTATCCAAACTAATAACTCTATGATTATTATGCCATTTATTTTGTACATAGGCTACTATCTGCCTGCTTTTTTGCTCTGGTGTTGCAGTTTTATGTACACACGACACTGTCAATGTCAATGCTAACAGATATACTATTTGTCTCAAATTTTTGTGTATTATTTTACAAAAATAAGTATTAATTTATTCTCTCCCTAATTTTACCTAACCATTTACCCAATGTCTTATTAATTTTATATGCAACATCTGCAATAAAATTATTTGCTCCTGCCGCCCCTGTTGCCGTTACTAATAAATAAGACACTTCAAGTTCTATTTCTGCTTTTCCTTGCTGTGGCAAAACAAAAGAGCATGTGCCCAAATTACATCTTAATTGATTAATACTGAGCTGAACGCCATTGTTAGACAAGCTCTTTTTATCTGTGATAGAGCCATCCACATACATATAAGCCATTGCTGAAAACGTTACATCTCCATAACCTTTACTATGAGCTGAAGCCTGAGCAACAATTTGAGAGCTCCATAAATTTTCAGATTGTTTTCTAACATATATATTACCATATACTTCATAGGTGGCGCTAATCCCTATTCCTTCTGCCATAATACAGCTCCATTTTATTCTATCTATAACAATGTTTTGAGAGCGATAATTATTTTTTTTCCATATTCTTATTTAATTAATTTTCTCAAATATAATCAAAAAGGATATTATTTGCAAATAAAAAAACGCCACCCTAAAAAGAGTGGCGCAATATTCACATAACGTTAATGTTACAATATCAGCATAGCATCACCATAAGAGTAGAATTTATATTTCTGCTCCACAGCCTGACGGTAAGCCTCCATCATCAGTTCATGTCCCATAAACGCTGAAATCATCATCAGAAGGGTAGAACGAGGAGTATGGAAGTTTGTAACCATGCAGTTAGCTATTGAAAAGTCATACGGAGGAAAGATAAATTTATTTGTCCAACCGTTGAAAGGGTTTAATTTCTTGTCAGAAGAAATAGAACTCTCTATCGCACGCATACAAGTAGTACCTATGGCACATACTTTTTTCTTGTTTTCTATTGATTTATTGACCACGTCGCACGCTTGCTGAGAAATGATAACCTGTTCGCTATCCATCTTGTGTTTAGAAAGGTCTTCCACTTCTACTGGATTGAAAGTACCAAGACCCACGTGAAGGGTTATCTCTGGAAACTGAACGCCTTTTATTTCCAAACGTTTCATCAACTGTTTTGAAAAGTGAAGACCAGCAGTAGGAGCAGCCACAGCACCTTCGTTTTTAGCGTAAATAGTCTGGTAGTATTCTGTATCCATAGGCTCTACTGGACGTTTGATGTACTTAGGAAGTGGTGTCTGACCCAAAGAGAGCAGTTTTGCACGGAACTCATCATACGAACCGTCAAAAAGGAAACGCAATGTACGTCCACGGGAAGTGGTATTGTCTATCACCTCAGCCACCAAAGAATCATCATCTCCAAAGAACAATTTATTACCTATACGTATCTTACGGGCAGGGTCTACTATGACATCCCAAAGACGCTGTTCGGCATTGAGCTCACGCAAAAGGAACACCTCTATGGTAGCGCCAGTTTTTTCCTTATTGCCATACATACGTGCAGGGAACACCTTTGTATTGTTTATTATCATGCTATCCCCGTCATCAAAATAATCTATAAGGTCTTTGAAAAGGCGATGTTCTATTTCTTTGGTATCACGGTGTATAACCATAAGGCGAGCTTCATCGCGGTTTTCGGTAGGGTACTCCGCCAAAAGTTCAGGTGGAAGTTTAAAGTCAAAATTAGATAACTTCATTGTATTTAAGTATTTTTGTTTTCCAAAAAAGAAGCCAGCCTCAAAGGCTGACAATTCTTGCAAAGATACAACCATTAACATAGTCAATGCAAGTAAAACGCAATAAAACAGTAAATTTGTGCTCATGAAAAAAATACTACTACTCTCAGACACTCACGGAACGCTGGACGAAAGCATCACAAAATACGCCAGCATGGCAGACCAAATATGGCACGTTGGAGACATCGGTTCATTGGAACTTGCAGACCGACTAAACGAAATAGCACCACTACGCGCCGTGTACGGCAATATAGATGATTACCGCGTGCGCAGTGCATACCCTGAGCGCCTCCGTTTTTGCGAAGAGGGAGTGGACGTACTGATGAAACACATAGGTGGTTACCCAGGACATTACGAGCGCAGTATAGCCGAGGAATTATTCGCCGCACCCCCCGCTCTTTTTATAAGCGGACACAGCCACATTTTAAAAGTGATGTATGACAAAACCCGCCACGTTATGCACTTTAACCCGGGGGCAGCTGGCGTTTACGGTTTTCACAAAGTGCGCACCATGCTACGTTTTACAATAGATAGTGGCAAAATAGATAATCTTGAAGTTATAGAACTGGGCGACCGAGGTACTATCTAAAATATTTTGTCGGAATGGAAGTATTGGTCTGAATACCTGTAAGTTGCCATATTATACGTCCGTTGTCATCTTTGACTTCTGTGGTGTACGGATATTTCAGTCCTTCATACGTTTTGTAGTTGTAAAAATCTGTGTATGAGCTTATTTTTTCAGGCGTGTATTTAGTTACCTTTCCTGTCTTTTCATCCATCGTTTTGACCGCCAACGCCGCTACATTTTCTATCCTAAGAGGAAGAAAATCATCTACCGATATGTAGTAATTATTTATAGCGCCAGAAGGCATTGTTACACGTATTTTATATGTGAAATACCCCCTTATAGGAACTATGCTATCCAGTTCAGTCTTAAAATCTTCTTTTGAGTAATCCAACAAAGGGTATATTGAGCGGTCAAGACGTTGTTTTTCCACATCAGCCGCCTTGACATCGGTGCGGGTACGTTCTACCTTGGTATAACCCATATTACCGTTGAATGTTTTTTTCATGTACACCACTCCGTCATAAAGCAACTGCTCTTGGTGGTAAAAAGGAAGGCGAGCCATAGTCTGTGCATCAAGAGTCTTATCTCCTATGGATATTTTATAGCTCTGTTTGATGCTTTTCACATCTTTCATTTTGGACTCACCGCCCATAGCAGCAAAATATTTTTTAAGCACCGTTTCCACTGTAACACCCTCTGGCACAGCAGAAGAAAGAGACGGCCGAGTAGTACGCACTGCGTAATTATCATAAAAGCGCACTTCATATCCAGACAATTCCAACGGTGGCACCAGCTGAGTGGCATCCCCCTGAATGACTATTCTAAACTGAGATGGTTTTATGTATTTCTGTGCCACCCTCATTATATCATCAGGCGTAACTTCGTTTATCTGACGGAGTACTTCCTGTAAAAAGTTCTGTTTTATAGTGCCGTTTTCTATCGCTACACCAAAGGCTCCCATGGTATTTCTATTTTCAAACAAGAGGGCTATTTTTCCTATTAAGTAACTTTTTATCTTTGAAAGTTCATCGCTGGAACGAGGCTGTGTGCGTACTTTTTGGAGCATAGATGTTTTTTCTGCCAAAGTACGCACCACGTTGGCATTTTCGGTGCGGACATTCATGCGCATATACCCACCGCCCACATCTGGATACAGAGAAAAAGGCTCTTCTTTTTTCATATCCGAAGCATACAGACGCGAACGGATATTGTCAAAGAGGTCTCCTCCGAAAATGTGATTGATGAAAATGGCTGGAAAAACATCTGGCGAATCATACCCAAAATCTGCCACGTTGGATATAAGTATATCGGCGTACGCAGATGATGGCGTGTGAAGAAAATCCACTTCTGTGGCGGTTACGTCATTGGCTACGCCTATTTTTGTGGCAGGGATTTCTCCGCGCACCCATGTGCGAAAACGGGTATTGACCAATGAATTTAATTTTGATGGCGTAATATCTCCCATAACTAAAAGCACAGCGTTATTGGCTCGCCAATATGTGTTGTAATACTGAACGCAATCATCTGATGTTATGGCTTTTACAGTAGCAGGAGTTATCATCTCACCCGAAGGTGTCTTACTGCCAAATGTAAGTGCGCGATACACTCTATCACGTACTTGTGAAGCATCTTTTTCTGCTATGGAGCAGTCTTCTATCATCGCATTTTTTACTGCGTAGTACTCCTGCAACGGGAACGAAGGACGTAGAATGACATCGGCAAAGAGGTTCATGTTAGCTGTGGCATATTTGCTAAGGCACGATACATAAAAACTATTTGGTGTCATACGGTACATACTGCCCATAGCTGCCAAAGAGTCCACTATCTGGTCTTTGGTGCGGTTTTGCACACCAGAAAGAAGAAGGCGACTGGTCATTTCGGCTATGCCTTTTTTGTTTTTTTCAAATACTTTATTGGCCGTGTTAAGTCCCAAATAAAATGTTACCACTGGCATACTGTGGTCTTCATACAAGATAACTGTAAGTCCATTTTTAAGTACCGTACGCTGTGGCGTTCCCATATTTATAAACGGGGCTTCTTCTGGATACGGCATTTTATCGTATATCTTGACTACTTTCTTTTCCTTTATAGTCAATTGTTCTGCCATAGTAGTGTCCATAGCAAATTTCATCATCACACCCTTACTTTTTACATCAAGCCCTTTTTCCAAAAAAGGCATCAGTGAATCTCGTTGATACAACGTGTCCGCCTTGATAGTGTCTTGGGGTAAAATGCCTTTTTTTACAGTATCCTGTTTTGCGGTATCCTCCACTGAGTAAAAAGACGACGTATCTGGTATTATAACCGTTATGGTATCCACAGCTATTTCTTGTGCATAAAAAGCACGCTCACTGCCGTATAGGGCTACCCATACGCACATTATAACAAATACTGTAACAAGACATTTACTCTGTTTCATATCTTTTTACTTTTTGGCAATGTGGTTTTTAGAATTAGACGGGAGAATGTATGTTATTTTCATATTATCTGTACGGAGAAAACGTTTTACCACCTCACGTACCTCATCAGCGGTAATTCGTCTTATGCGGTCAAGTTTGGAATTGAGAATAGAGGCATTACCAAACATAAGCTCTGCATTTGCTAAGTAACGCGCCATTCCTTCATTAGTGGAAATATTCTGCCACATAGACATTTCGCACGTATTTATAGCTTTTTGGAGTTCAGAAGGAGATATGTTTGTGGTTTTTAATTTTTCTATCTCGTCTGTTATAACGTGTTCTATCTGCTCCAATGTAACATCTGGATGAGCTGTTGCCTTCACTGCAAAGACAGAAGCGCGTCCCATGGGCAAATTCATATCTTGCACACTGACAGCCATATCGCTTTGCGATATAAGAGCGTTGTTTAGTCTTGAACCTTGACCGGTAAGAACAGTGGCTATAAAGTCAAATACTTCATACTGAGGGTCTGTGTAAGGTGGTATTTGCCATGCCATGATGATGCTTTTCAGCCCTGCAACTGCACTTTCAGCGCGGTAAACAGTGTCTTTTTTCATACTCTGCGGTGTGGCTGATAGTATTCCAGAACCCACTTCCAGCACTTGTCCGTCTATGGTGAGAACGCTATCTTTTGGGGCGTTGTTCACTGTAAACACCGTGGCTGTGGATTCCTGCTCATGTGGTAATTCTGGTAAAAATGCAAAAAAGTCTCTCACATAGTTTTCGGTAGAGTCTATGTCTATCATTCCACTTATGGCAATAACGGCTTTTTCAGGCTGAAAATACAATTTTTCACACGCCCGCACAGCTTCGGCATCCAACGTATTATGAGCGGTCATATCTGGATTGAGACGAATATTTACCGTGCGTACCATTTCATATAGCAAATCCATATCCTGCTTTTCCATTTTTATTGGACGAGCGTTTTTTTTCTCTATTTCCAAATATTTATTCATAACCAGCGTATCGTCCACATAGTCAGCTGTTTTTTCCGCCGCCAACCATATAGCTCCACGCAACATATTTGAAGAAAAATTATCACAAAAAAACGTAACGTCATATCCCACAGATGCAGAACTTCTACTTCCGTATGTTTTGAGAATATCATTATATTCACCGTCGCTCATGTGGCGGGATGAGTTAGAACGCATATCTATGACCATACGATTAACACCTTTTAATGTGCTTGGTTGGTCATTCAATCCTGTTTTGTACGCTACCGCTATGGACACCACTGGCGCATAAGGGTTTCGGTGCAAAAGTACCTTGGCTCCGCACGGCAATGTAAAGCGATGAAAATCCACGCTCTGCCCATAGCACATGACGCTCATAGCCATACAAAACAAAGAAAACAGTGCCTTTTTCATCTCTTTTTTATATTTAACGGTACACTTTTATCTCTTTCGGACGGACAAACGCACCTGAATACACAGAGTTTTGTCGCAACTGTAAAAGTGCTTCTTTTGCCTGTTCCTGTGTCTGATATGCTCCTACGAACACCTTA
>JAQUTH010000152.1 GCA_028709885.1 Flavobacteriales bacterium | reverse complement strand
CAGGTATATCTTGAACGTGCCACAGGCTCTCTTTTCACACCAGAAAAAACATCACAAGAAAAATAATCAGCAATATCTAAAAATAATACCCAAAATGGATATGAACTCAAACGACCAACAACAAAAAGCAAATAAAGAAACCAATAAAAATATGCTCATAGCCTTTGGTGCTACTCTGGGCGTGATACTGGTTATAGCATTGGTAGGTTTTTTACTCCTTCGCCCAGATGCTCCACTTATAGAAGGTCAAGCCGAGGCTGACCAAGTGCGCATTTCCAGCAAAGTGCCTGGACGTATAGAAGACATACGCGTAAAAGAAGGTCAAAGCGTCAAAGCAGGCGACACTCTTGGCTGTCTGTACATTCCTGACATAAAAGCCAAACAAGCACAGGCTGAGGCTGCCAAAAGTGCTGCCATGGCTCAGAACAACAAAGCAATAAAAGGCGCACGCAGTGAACAGATAGCTGGTGCTTACCAACTGTGGCAGAAAGCCAAAGCAGGACTTGAAGTAGCAGAAAAATCATATAACCGCGTAGAACCTCTTTTCAAGGAGGGTGTCATCACCGCACAAAAAAGGGACGAGGTATATGCCAACTACCAAGCTATGATGGCTACCGAAAAAGCAGCTCATCAGCAATACATCATGGCTAAAAACGGTGCTGAAAAAGAAGACAAAGAAGCTGCCAAAGCTCTTGTTGCAAGAGCGCAAGGTGCTGTGGACGAGGTCAATTCTTATATAGAAGAGTCTATCCTCATAGCTCCTATCAGCGGAGAAATAGCAGACGTTTTCCCTCTTCGCGGAGAACTGGTAGGTACTGGTGCTCCTATTATGAACATCATGGATACTGAAAACATATGGATTACTTTCAACATCCGTGAGGACTACCTTCATGGCATAACCATTGGCAGTGAGATAGAAGGTCTGGTTCCTGCTTTGGAAAACAAAGTGATAAAACTTAAAGTTGACTACATGAAAAACCTTGGCACTTATGCCGTATGGAAAGCCACAAAGACTACCGGTCAGTACGATATCAAGACTTTTGAAATACGCTCTACCCCATTGGAAAAAGTGGAAGGATTGCGTCCCGGAATGACAGTTTTATTAAAAAGATAGAAAAAAGGACTCATGTCATACATAAAAAACAGTATAAACATAGTGCGTAGCATAGCCTTGCGGGAGGTAAAGACAATCACCCACAAGCCTATATTCATGTACGCTATGCTTATAGCTCCGCTGTTTTCATTGGTCTTTTTCCTCACTCTTATGGGAAAAGGTCTGCCTACAAAGCTACCTATTGCCGTTATAGATGATGACAATACAGCCACATCCAGAAACGTTGCCCGCCAAATGGACGCTTTTGAACAGACAGACGTAGTTTTCCGAGATGTAGATTTTCCTTCGGCCCGTATATTGCTACAAAAAGGTGATATTTACGGTATAATGGTCATTCCTAAGGATTTTGAAAAAGACGTTTCCAATGGCTCACAGCCTAAAATTTCCATTTACACCAACAATTCGTTCCTCATAGCTGGTTCTCTACTTTACAAAGATATGCGAATGATGGCTTCACTGTCATCTGGTGCAGCTCAGCTAAAAGTAGGACAAGCACGAGGCAAGACAGAAGACCAGATATTGGCTCAGGTACAACCGATAGTGATAGACACCCACCCTTTGGGCAACCCATGGCTCAACTATTCTGTGTACCTGTCTAACATCATTTTACCGGGAATATTGGGTATGTTGATATTTCTATGCACAGTGTATTCCATAGGCGGGGAGATAAAACACCAGCATGCCAAAGAGTGGCTTCACATGGCGGGAGATTCATTGCCGTTGGCTCTTTTGGGAAAATTGCTTCCTCATACTGTCATTTTTTACTCTGTGGGGCTTGCTATTTTAGGTGCACTTTTCGGGTGGAGTCATTTTCCGATGAACTCAGGTCTGTTACCTATGATGTTACTGATGTTTCTGTTTGTGGTAGCAGCGCAATGCTGTGGCGTGTTCATGATAGGCGTTTTACCAAATATGCGTCTTGGGCTTAGCTTTGCCAGCCTATGGGGTGTGTTATCTTTTTCAATATCTGGATTTACTTTTCCAGTAGCTGCCATGCACCCTACAATAGCTGCTTTGTCAAACCTTTTCCCTCTGAGACATTATTTTCTGGTGTACGCAGACCAAGCGTTGAATGGTCTTCCGCTGTATTATTCGGCGGTGGAACTTTTGGCTTTGGCTTCCTTTGCTATACTGCCTGTTTTGGTGCTAAAACCGCTGAAATTCGCTTTACTGAATGTTTCATATAAAATGTAACGAATGATGAGGAAAATAATAGATTATTTGGCAGATAGATTACATTCTATATACAATGTTACTATAAATGAGTTGAAGTACATATTTCACGATACCGGTGTGCTTATTTTCTTTTTTGCTGTACCGTTGGGATACCCTGTACTCTACGCTTTTATTTATGACGGCGAAACAGTCAGAGATGTTCCTGTGGCTGTGGTGGACAACACCGCCAACGCTCAAACACGAGAGTTTCTACGAATGGTAGATGCCACACCAGATGTTCACATAGCGTATTACAGCCCCGATATGGACCATGCCAAAGAGCTTTTGGCACAGAAAAAAGCATACGGTATAGTTTATATTCCTTCTGATTTTTCAAAAAACATATCAAAAGGAGAAAAGGCATACGTTTCTCTGTACGCTGATATGAGTAGCCTTTTGTTTTACAAAGCTATGCTGATAGCTCTGACAGATGTTTCGCTGGATATGGGACGAGAGATAGAAGCACGAAATATGTCTGGTCTTACTCTTCGTCAGGAGCAGACATCCACCATGCCAATAGAAAATCAATGGTTTGCCATGTACAACCCTCAGAGTGGCTTTGCAGGTTTCTTGATACCTGCTATTCTCATATTGGTGATACAGCAAACACTGCTTTTAGGTGTTGGTATGTTGGCTGGTACGGCCCGCCAAAACAATAAAACACATACTCTTGTTCCTCTTGACGCGGACTACAAAGGAACTTTTCGTGTGGTGCTGGGAAAAAGTATGGCTTATCTTATGGTGTACACCGTTATGACAGCTTATTTGATAGAGATAATACCAGCTATTTTCTCTTTGCCTAACATAGGGCATATTTGGACAAAAATCTTATTTTTGCTTCCTTACCTTTTTGCCTGCATATTCTTTGCTATGTTTTGCTCCACTTTGATAAAAGGGCGTGAAGCTCCGATGATGATATTTGTCTTTACTTCACTGCCACTGCTATTCATATCTGGTGTGTCATGGCCAGCGGCAGCAGTACCAGAATTTTGGAAATACGTCGGTTGGTTATTTCCGTCCACCCACGGTATTCAAGGTTTTATAAAAATAAACACCATGAACGCCTCTATTTTTGAAGTTTCGTATGAATATGTATC
>JAQUTH010000151.1 GCA_028709885.1 Flavobacteriales bacterium | reverse complement strand
TAGAGGCTTGCGACATAACAGATGACGGAGAAATAACCCTTACATCAGGTGTAGGTAACGTAGTTACATACGCTCGTTTGGCAAAAAAAATAATCATAGAACTAAACAGCTATCACCCAAAAGGACTCAAAGGCATACATGACCTTTACGAACCAGCAGACCCACCTATGCGTCGTGAACTACCGGTTTACAAACCATCAGACCGCGTTGGTGTACCTACTCTAAAAGTAGACCCTGCTAAAATAGTAGGCATAGTAGAAACCAACTGCTCTGACGGAGTAGGCGCTTTCTCTCCAATAGATGAAACGACTATGAAGATAGGTGAAAACGTAGCCAATTTCTTAGCCGCTGAAATAAAAGCAGGACGCATACCAGCATCATTTCTACCTATACAGTCAGGTGTGGGCAACATAGCAAACGCCGTTTTGGCTTGTCTTGGAGAAAGCAAAGACATACCTCCATTTGAAATGTACACCGAAGTGATACAGGACGCAGTGGTAGGTCTGATGAAAGAAGGACGTTGCAAATTTGCCAGCGGCGGCTCTCTAACCCTTTCTGCTGATGCAATGGCTCAGGTGTACCAAGACCTTGACTTCTTCAAAGGAAAAGTCGTTCTTCGTCCACAGGAACTTTCCAACAACCCTGAAATAGTACGTCGTTTAGGACTTATAACCATAAACACAGCCATAGAAGCTGACATTTTCGGCAACATCAACTCTACTCACATCATGGGTAAAAAGATGATGAACGGAATAGGAGGTTCAGGAGATTTCACTCGCAATGCTTACCTTTCCATATACACTACCCCTTCGGTGGCCAAAGACGGTAAAATTTCTGCATTTGTGCCAATGGTATCTCACCTTGACCACTCAGAACACTCTGTCAAAATCATCATCAGCGAATACGGTGTGGCTGACCTGCGTGGCAAATCACCTATCCAACGTGCCGAGGAGATTATAAACAAAGTAGTTCACCCAGACTACCGTGAGCTTCTAAGAGAATACCTCCGTATGACTAATGGCACCCATACACCAGAATGTTTGGAGACAGCTCTTTCATTCCACAAAACATTTGAGAAAGAAGGCGATATGCGTAAGACTACATTTTGCGCATGCGCAGATAAATAATTAAATAATTAATCACTTTTTTCACTTAGCAACGAAAAAGCCGTCCCTTTCGGGACGGCTTTTTCATTTTATTCTAACGTCTAATGGGTATTTTTACATGAAAATATGTCCCTTTTTCCTCAGAAGAAGTAAACCATACTTTTCCTCCAAGATAATTTTCTCCTATGAGCTTCATGCCAAAAGTACCAATTCCTCTACCTTCGCCCTGAGTGGTGCTTCCTATCTGAAAGACATGACCATCTACATTTTCGCTTATAGGGGTATTGTTATGCACTGTAAATGTAATATCATCATCATCTACCGAGACACTAAGTATAACTTTTTCTGTGCTATGTTCATTTTCTATGGCATTTTTCAACATACTACTAACTATTCGCCCTAAAAGATTGACATCTGTTTTCATCATAACATCTCTGCCCAGAAAAACGACTTCTATTTTATCCATAGATCGAGGGGTTATTTCCTGTATTTTATGAGATACGCTCCGCAAAAAGGCGTCTACTGTCATGTTAGATAAATTAAGAGCAAGATGTCCTTGCTGAGCCATGGTAACATCTCTGAAAAGCATTATTTTATCCAAAAGACCAGATGAAATAGCCTTAGCCTCTTTCAGTGCTTCTACATCTACCTCCGAGGATTCAACCATAAATTTAAGATACTCATCCAATGCTCCTGCCATATCTACCAAATAGTGGCTAAATGTTTTTTCCATTATACTTTTGTATTTTTCAGCAGAAACATCCACTATAAACACTACAACATACTTTTTATCATTAAAGGTAAATGGTATAGCTGTTTCTTTTAGTGCTAGCATAGAATTATTGAACAAAGAAAGTACGGCTTCTTTTTTTACTTTTACACCCTTAGCAAATGATTCTTTGACGGTATTTCTAAAAACACATTTAGCACAATTTTTAGACTTGCCACATCCCAATTCCAAAGCATTGGAACATCCAAGCATATCGCCAGGTTGAAGAGTTTTTATATCTGAAATTTCTTTATTGCTGTAAACAACATTTATATTCTCATCTACCACTACAAATGCAGATGATGTTGCATCCATAATCTCGCTTTTAGACATCATATGGTCTACATGCGCTATAAATTCCTTAGATTTAACCATAAATACATATATTATAAATATTCTTTTTTCAATTTTTCTGCCAAAAGATGCACTCCCTGCGCACCACGCATCTTAATCACCTCTATATCATTTTTTGCTCCACGAAGGTCTGGCTCTCCCGGGTCAACCAAATACACAGGCACACCACTATTTACATATTGAAGTAGCGAAGCAGCTGGATACACCGCCAGAGAAGTACCCACAATGACAAAAATATCTGCACTCTGCACTATTTTAACCGCAGTGTCAAACATTGGCACAGCTTCACCAAAAAATACTATATGAGGACGAGCCAATGCTCCGTCAGGCGCACGAAGGTCTATATCCTGCTTCCAACCATCCAATGGAAAAATAACATCGGCGTTATCTGTACTGCGTAGTTTAGTTACTTCTCCGTGAAGATGTGTTACATGTGTAGAACCAGCCCTTTCATGAAGATTGTCTATATTTTGCGTTACAACCTGTACATCAAAATACTTTTCCAGTTCCGCTATGGCTAAATGTCCTGTATTTGGCTGTTTTTCAAAGACTTCCTTTCTTCGTTTATTGTAAAATTCTATCACGGTGGCTCTATCACGGTAAAGAGCTTCAGGAGTACATACGTCCTCTATGCGGTATTTGTCCCACAGTCCGTCTGCATCGCGAAACGTAGAGATGCCACTATCGGCACTCACACCTGCGCCTGTGAATACTACTATCTTCTTTTTCATCTGCCCTCCTTTTTATTAGTGTAAATATAAGAATTAAATCTATAAATATTTGTATATTTTATAGTTTTTTAGGCAATGAAAAATCTTTTAAACAAAAAGCGCCCCGCTCAAAAGAGCGGGGCGCCGGTTTATATGCTATAAATATTATTTACGAGCATCTAACAAAATACCCAATATCTGTTTAGCACATTCAGGTATTTTAGTACCAGGACCAAATACGGCTGCTACACCACGGTCATATAGGTATTGGTAGTCTTTTGGAGGTATTACACCACCTGCGAATACTACTATGTCCTCACGTCCGAGTTTTTTAAGTTCTTCTATCAGAGCAGGTACCAATGTCTTGTGGCCTGCTGCCAATGAAGATGCTCCAACCATATCTACGTCGTTCTCTGCTGCCTGACGAGCTACCTCCTCAGGAGTTTGGAACAATGGTCCCATATCTACGTCAAAACCTATGTCTGCCAATGATGTTGCTACCACTTTGGCACCACGGTCATGTCCGTCTTGTCCCATTTTAGCCACCATCACACGAGGACGACGACC
>JAQUTH010000150.1 GCA_028709885.1 Flavobacteriales bacterium | reverse complement strand
AACTTCCGCCCACATTTAGTGCCATTTGAAGAGCTACAACCGCTCCCACAAAGAATGACAAAAACGCCACTATTCCCATGGAATTAAAACCCAAATCATCCACCTCTCTCATGTACAAACGTCCGAAGACTCGCCATTTCTGAGGGCGGGTAAGGGTTTTGCGGAGCATGATAAAATACCGCCCTACCTTGGTGAAAAATTTTTCTATATAATTAGGCAACATATCTACTGTTATAATTATTCATTTCTCTGTAAAAGAGCCATATAAAAACCGTCATATCCGTCCACCGAAGCAAACACAGAATGTTCTTCAACGAGTGAAAAGCCTGCATTTTCTGACAGAAAACGCTGTACCTGCTCTCCGTTTTCCTTTGGAAGGATAGAGCAAGTGGAGTACACCATTTGTCCTCCCACGCGCAATATTTTACTGTAAGATTTTAATATCTGAGCCTGAGTGGCTACCACCTCATCTATAAATTCAGGCGTTAGTTTCCATTTGGCATCAGGATTACGGCGAAGGACGCCCATACCACTACATGGCACATCTAAAAGCAGACGGTCTGCTGTATCTGCCATACGTTTGATGGTTTTTGACCCTTCTATAACACGAGTAGTTATATTTGATACCTCGTCTCTACGAGCGCGTTTTTTCAGTTCTTCCAATTTCTTTTCAAAAAGGTCCATTGCTATGATAGAACCTTTTCCCTGCATCAGCGATGCTATATGAAGAGTTTTTCCTCCTGCTCCCGCACACGCATCTACCACGCGCATACCAGGCTGTGGATTTAAGAGAATGGCTACTTTTTGAGATGAAGCGTCCTGCACCTCAAACCAACCTTCTTTGAATGCTTTGCTCTCAAAGACATTCTTGCGGATAGTCAGTTCCAATGCGTCTGGCAGTCCTTCTACCTCACGGGTGAGTACCCCGTCAGCTATGAAAGATTTGCGAGCTTCTTCTTTGGTGGTACGAAGGGTGTTTACTCTGAGTACCACTGGCGCTTGGGTGTTAAGGGCGGCTATTTCCTTTTCCCATATCTCTGGTAAAGAGGTTCGTCCCAATTCGTCCATCCAGTCTGGTATGCTCTCACGTATGGCGCGTATTTTTTTGACACGCTCATAAGCTGCGTTTATCTTCACTGATGACATACGGTAAAATTCTTCCCATGGTGGCAATGTTCCACCCGAAAGAATGACGTTAGCTGCCATCATAGCCCACATATCATCTTCTGTTTTCAGTTCCTCTATGTTCATAACAGCCATGTAAAGGCGTTTATAGCGGACAACATTATACACTGTATCGGCTATAAAGGCTCTGTCTGCACTACCACGGCGTTTGTCTTGTTTGAGGGTGTATTCTATGACTTTATCGGCATAGCGTCCTTCTATGAAAATGCTCCATAGAGCGTGTACTACGGCTTCCGCCTGACTGCGGTATATTCGCCCTCCCTGTGGACGGTCTGTGTTCTGTTCGTTTTTTCGTTCTGCTCTAAAACCGTTGTTCTGCTGACGGCGAGGCTCTTTTCTATATTCTTTTTGCACTTATGTTATTATTTTATACTCATTAAAACGAACCCTGACGGGCATCGTCGTATATCTCACGTCCAGCGAAGTGAAATTTACATTCACGGGCGGATGATTCTGGTGAATCCGATGCGTGAATGGCATTTTCTGATATGTCCTTACCGTACAATGCACGGATAGTACCTGGTGCTGCTTTTTTAGGGTCGGTAGAGCCTATGAAAGCTCGGTAATCCTTTATGCAGTTTTCTTTTTCCACTATCGCTACCACTATCGGTCCTGAGACCATATATTCTACCAATTCATCAAAGAATGGTTTTCCTTTGTGTTCAGCATAAAAAAGACCAGCATCTCTGCGGGATAGCTGTGTCATTTTTAGCGCTATTATCTTAAAACCAGCATTGGTTATTTTGTCTATTATAACACCGAGATGTCCGTTGCGTACAGCATCTGGTTTTATCATGGTAAGAGTTCTTTCTGTCTGTGCCATATTATTTCGTTTTTTGGTTAGTGAATTTTTGTTTCGGCTAAGATACTACTTTATTTTTCTTTCCACATCTTATCAATGAAAAAAGGAACAACAATAGTGCTAAATAAGGCATTGGCAAAGCCATAAAATCACCATGACGCACATAAAAAGTCTGCCCCACAGATGATAATTCCAACTGCCCCACCAAAGCCTTTTGAGAGTCATAATACTGCGCCTTTGTTATTTTTCCATCGGGAGAAATAAATGCAGAAATGCCTGTGTTGGCACTACGAATAATAGGACGTCGCGTCTCCACCGCTCTAAGTCGTGCAAATGAAAGATGCTGACGATGTCCTTCGGTATTTCCCCACCAACCATCATTAGTTATGATACACAGAACATTAGCTCCGTTTTTTACATACTCACTGACAAATTCTCCATAGATGCTTTCATAGCAAATAATAGGCGCTACACGCAAAGTATCGCCAAGACTTGAAAAAACGGTGCGCTCCGCTTGAGTAACGTTAGAGCCTACAATACCTCCAAAATCCATCATAGCATCACCAAGAAGAGGTTCAAAGAAACTGCGATACGGAAAAATCTCTACCCCTGGTACAAGTTTTGACTTGAAATACTCGGCATA
Organism: Flavobacteriales bacterium; assembly: GCA_028709885.1. Lineage (GTDB taxonomy): Bacteria > Bacteroidota > Bacteroidia > Flavobacteriales > UBA1820 > Merdimorpha. Next base: position 920 of record JAQUTH010000150.1, on the reverse strand, counting down.
AGCATCGGGTGTTATTTGCACCGCTGCATTGAACACATCATACCAGTAAGCACCTCCACGGGATGCATTAGCGGTATAAGAAGCCGTTTCTTTATTTTCAAAGTACCGCACAAATGATGTTCCCAGTATCACTGTGGCATTGTTATGGCGTTCACTAAAAGAGCGTATGCTGTCCCACACGGGATATCTTTCCATGTGGTCTATGTTTTTATATTCTGGTAAAACCGTCTCTGGTGCTACCACAAGACGTGTTTGTGGTAACATAACACTATCTGCCATAGTAGATAGTTTTTCCCAAGACTGGGCATCAGAAGAATTGAATTTTTCGTTGTATGGGTCTATGTTTGGTTGGATGGCGACAGCTTCTATGCTCATCTGCGTTTTTGGCAAATTAGCACTTATAAGGTAAGACAATGCTACTGGCAGTGCTATCCACGCCACCAACATTCCAGCCATAGGGTACATTTTTTCTTTTTCTGCTTTCAAATAGTATTTTTTCCACAGAAAAAAAGCCAAGGCGTTGGACACCAGCACCCAAAAACTACCTCCCAAAACACCAGTGTACTCATACCACTGTATCATCCATGTCTGCCCAGCAAAACCGTTACCCAGAGTGAGCCACGGCCACGATAGTTCCCAGTCAAGGTGCAGTTTTTCAAAAGACAGCCACAGAGCCACCCAAAACGCCATTCCTAATGCAAAACCTTTTCTTTTGACTACAAAAAAAGACAAAAGCATTATAACGCTCATAGCCACCGTGTTAAACCCTGCCGCTATGAAAAAACCTGCCCATGTAGCGTTTTTTACCCACAGAGTAGCCACAACGTTCCACGTTGCAAATGTGATAAGACTCATAGCAAAGACTACCAAATACTGGTGCTTCACCTGTTTCTCCATAGTCAAATAAATAATGCTCAACA
>JAQUTH010000030.1 GCA_028709885.1 Flavobacteriales bacterium | reverse complement strand
GTGAGGTTATACGTTTTACCATTTGCAAATTCGTATAGTTTGATATCGTTTTTGTCTGCCTCATAGCCATCTTCGTCCATACTGCTGAATGCAATAAAACGACCGTCAGCACTCCACGAAGGGTTGGTATCGTAACCTTTATTGCCTTCTGTTATGTCAATGGTTTTTTTAGTGGCTATATCATAAACGTAAATATCTGAATCTGTGGATGTAGCAGCAGCTGTACCTGTTTTTTTCTTGCAGGTATATGCTATTTTATCACTTTTTGGACTGATAGCTATCTGCTCCATACCGCCAAATGGAGAAAGAGGGCTTTCAAAAAGCTCTCCCTCCATTATATCCACAGGAGTCCCAGTTACTTTTTCTCCATCAAAAGACGCAAAGAAAACATGAGATACAGCATCTCCCACCCAATAATTCCAGTGGCGATACATCAAATCATCCATAATGCGGACATTTGCTTTTGGGTACTGAGGGTATATTTCCGAAGGTGTTTGTTTTATTTTTACATCTGCTGTAAAAACTATTTTACTACCGTCTGAGGATATTTTTGCATCGGAAATACCTCCTGCTACATCTGATACTTTGGTAGCTGACCTTCCATCTGTGCCAACAGTCCATAACTGACCCTCAGATATGTATATTATTTTTCCCGAAGGGGTAAAGCCGACACCCTGCGCACTAATTTTTCCGTCTGTAACAGCGGTGGTAGTACCTGTGGTTGTGTTCAGAGTATAAAGAGTGGTAGTGCCTTTGTTGGCGTCCACATCATAACGTGTAACGCTATAAAGTGCTGTATTTCCATCAGCGGTGGTACAACAAAGACCCACGCGTCCCATTTGCCACAGAGTGGAGGGTGTAACGGTTTGGTTTTGGGCAAAAGATGTTACTGTCATAATCATCATTGACATTAAGGTGGATATTATTCGCTTCATGTCCTAATATATATTTAATTGGTTATTACTGAAATAGGTAAGAAATGTAACCTTCCTGCTGTGCGGGAGCATTGGTGTCCACATTAAAACGCGCACGGCGAGCATAAGTAACAGCTTTTTGGTAAGCGTCTTCGTTAGGGCATGTGGTCTGTGAGCGGTTTATCTGAGCCCACACTACTCGTCCTTCGTTATTTATCTTTACATCCACCACTACCAGACCTCCCACACGCACTGTGTAAATAGGTACTGGGATAGGGGCTATATTGTGGCGCTCTGGCTGTGTGAAAGAGTAGCGTACCGTACTTTTCCCTGCAAATGGTTTTGCTGGTTTTTTGCTGGCACGGGTGGTGTCTATCTTTTGGTATTCGTCCAAATCAACGGTGCGGTTTTTTACCTGCTCACTGAAAAGGTCTATTTTTACCTCCTCTCCATATTCATCTGTCTGGTGAGTTACAGCCTCAGCTTCTTTGAGGGTGGAAAAACTGGCGTGCATCTTGGAAATATCCACATCCTCACCTAAATCTGCGGCTGCTTGGTTAGTAAAACCACTCATAGCAGACTGCGATGTGGACATCTTGGCATCTATTGACAGACGGTCTATGCCTGCGTCTTTTAGTTCTTCTTCTATCTTTTGGAGGTCTTCTACCGTTATAGCAACTATCTTGGCATCTGACACATCCACATAACTCAACGCCACATTTGCTATCAAGATAACCAGTAGCAAATGTACCGAAAAAGTTATAATCAAAGGATAGCGATGACGGTCTGTAAAGTCCAATAGAGCATCTATCTTTCCTTCCAAATAATCATTTACCGTATCGTATATTTTATATATGTCCATAACAGAATATTACACATGCCAAAATTACGGCAATATGTGTAAAAAAACAGGAGTGTGGCAAAAAATATTTAGCCACACTCCATTTTATAGTCGGAGTGACTGGATTCGAACCTGCGACCCCCACAACCCCATTGTGATGCGCTACCAGACTGCGCCACACCCCGAATAGTGTGCAAAGGTAATTGATTTTTTCGTTTCAGTCAAATTATACCGTCTGTACGTTTATCTGTTTTTCTCCTATGTAAACCAAAAGACATTTTTCTACCGAATAACCCATTTTTTTAAGAACATCGGCATAAGTGATTATTTGTGTTTGGTGAGCATTTTTAGGAGCACCAGTCTTGTAGTCTATAACCACTGCCTTTTTTCTGTCAAGACATACTCTATCGGGACGGAGAATATCTCCCTGTGGTGTTATAAGTTCACGCTCACTCATAGGGGTAAAACGGATAGAATAATAATCTTTTAATTCTGAATGCTGGACTATTTCATTTACCGCTGTTACCACATCATCCACTGCTTTTTCATCTACAATGCCCTCCAAAACAGCACGTCCTACGGCTTTTTGTACATCTTGCTCAGTAGTGATGTAAGAAAGAACTTCGTGTAACATATTGCCGTACTCTATGGCGTTTTCAGCAGAAGAAGTCCATAGTTTTTTCCATGAAAGACTCACTTTAAGACGGTTTTTCCATGGATGGCTTTCAATATTGTTAAGTTCATAGACATCTTTGTTAGTATTATTTATCAGCGCCCCAGCAGAGCGTTCACCTATACTATATAAGTATATATTGTCAGGGTCGCAATGATGACACTCTGGCGTATTATCTAAAAACATTTTTATACACTCTGCAATACCTTTAACCTCCAAAGAAGTCAGTATGTGCAACTGACGCGATGCACGGGTGGCAGCTACATAAAAAATATTGAGATTATCAAGACGAACCTTGGCAGAATATGGCTCATAAATAGCATCAAGTCCTACTTTTTTTACATCTGATAATTTTATTAGTGATGTTTTCAGGTCATTAAATATAGTATTTTGTGGTATATCTATCCACACTTCTTCTTTATATTCTTCTATCTCCCATGAGGCAAATGGGAATATAACTACTGGATATTCAAGACCTTTGGATTTGTGAACAGTAAGAAGACGTACCGCATCTGCATCCGAAGGAGAAGAGATGCTTACACTATCTTTCACTGTATCCCAATAATTCAAAAAAGAAGACACCGACGCTGCATTTTGAGTGGAAAACTCATGTACACAGTCCAAGAACCTCAAAAGATAAGCATCCTGAGTGCCATTCCACATATCAAACACACGCATTACGTATTCTATCATCTCATACAAAGGCAAAGAGTACATAGTAGATGATGAAAAACCGTTTACCAAAGAAGATATTTCTTTCAAAAAGTCTTCTTGTGTCATAGACAAACAATTTGCCTTGTATTCGTTTATATCACCAATACCCATCAAATGACCTTTTTTCTCCATATAATAAAGAATGGAAACACGTGAAGCAAGGTCTGAGGAATTATTTATAAAACGAAGCACTGACAACACAAAGCCAACATAAGAAGACTCTGATAGCAAAAGACTTTCGGTAGAAACTACCGGAATACCCTCTTTTGCCAACGCTGATGCCACAAGAGGAGCAGATTTTTTATTTCTACATAAAATGGCTATATCACGGTATGAAAATCCGTCTTTTTTTACCCTTCTCACTTCATCTATAACCCTTTGAAGCATTATAGGATTTCTATCATTCACTGTTTTACCTTCTACATTTGCAATGGATACAAAGCCTGAAAATTCTTTTTTACTCTTTTGGGTATTTCCTTCTTTGTACATTTTTTGGTACTGCTCATCTGGAAGATAAGACGAACATTTAGTAAAAAAATCATTGGTAAAATCCACTATAACACTACTACTGCGGTAGTTGGTATCAAGGTTTTGGACATTTATTTGTTCTTTTTTTAGCTCTGTATTACCTGCACAAAGGTCTATAAACTGTTCGCTATCTCCTCCACGCCAACGGTAAATAGCTTGTTTAGCATCTCCCACTATAAGAGCACTACCACTACCTGCTATTTGGTTATATATCAAATGTTTAAGGTTTTCCCATTGAAGATGTGAAGTATCCTGAAATTCATCTATAAAATAATGACGATACCTCTCCCCTATTTTTTCATATATAAAAGGTACCGGTTCATTGCGAAGATGATGACTTATTATCTCATTAAACTCGCGAAGAAGCATAACACTACTGCGTTTTTTCACCTGCTCTACTTCATTTTTTATCTCATTGGCTACACTTAGATTTTTAATAGGAACGCGCAGTATATTTACCAAATTATATACCTGAAAGTTATCATTTACTATTTTTTCTATATCGTTATAATAACCTATCAGTGTAGGAGCAATGTTTTCAATATCAGCTTGTTTAGCTTTTGATACCTTTCCAGAACAGTAAGTTCCATTTATAAAATTAGTAACATATGTGCTTTGAATATTAACACCATTAAAATCCTTATTCTTAGCTTTTTTAAATAATCCTACTATACCTGTTTTTCCTCTGTAAAAAAAATCAGCACCACCTACATTATCTATTAATTCACACGCCTTTGTTCCTATATCACATAAACTATCATCAACACCTTTTTTATATTCAGACATTATATTCAAAAGCCGCTTAAAATCCTCTATCTTCATATTGCTAAGAGTTTCCATAGGCTCTATGCTATCCTCCTTATTCCAAATATTACCGCTATTTTGCAAAATAGAGCTTATATCCCAAGCAGAACCATTGTCCACCTTTTCATTTACAAAATCCAAAAGAAGAGAAGTAAGAGCCTCATTTTCTTTTCCTGCCTTCAAAAGAAGCATATCTATACTCTCGTTTAAAATATCGGACGCTTCCACCACCACATTAAAACCTATCGGAAGTTTTAGTTCTCGGGAAAAACTGCGTACTAAACGCGCTGTAAAAGAATCTATGGTACACACCGCAAAGGCAGAATAGTCTGAATAAATAGCGGATATGATATCTCCTGCCACTCTTTGCATCTGAATATCAGTAAGACCAGTACTTTTTATCAAGTCAAAAAACATACTGTTTGAAGTATTTTTTCCATTGGCAGAAAAATCCTCCAAGGTAGAAAGAATACGACTTTTCATCTCCCAAGCAGCCTTGTTAGTAAAAGTGATAGCCAAAACACTCTTGAAAGTATCATCAGGAGGAAGAGAGTTTTTATTGGCAGGAGTAAAAAGAATACGTAAATAATTGTACACCAAAGTGTAAGTCTTTCCACTACCAGCAGATGCATTGTAAATATTCAGCAAGCCCATAGTTGTGTTGTTATTTGTAGTGATAAAGATACGCAGAATATTTATCTGTGTATAAATTGTTGATAAAAAGTTTAGAACTCCTCTTTTGCTTGTTGAAAAATAAAGAATAAAAAAAACGCATATTTTAAGAAAAAACATCATCTATATTTTTTTCATAATTATAAACATCTATATTTTTTTTGCCAACACAATAATCAACAGCAAAACACATTTTTTTTCATATTTTAATGATAACAACTATATGTTTATAACGTATTTTACTTTTGTTTATTATTATTGTAATCATCTTATAATCAAACAGTATATATGTTTATAATTGGTTGATAATTTTTTAAAACTACTATATCAAAATAACATTCAAAATACTTTTTCACACTATCCACCAGCATATTCATCTTACTATTTTTTTATTTATTTATATAAAAAATTAAAAGAATAAGATGATATAGATGTTTTTATGTTCATAAAAAAGTTGAAATTACTTTATTTAATTTTTTAGTTTTTAAAATGAATATATATGATTAAGAAATGAAAATTATTGTTTTTTAAAATAAAAATAATGAATAAGACAGATATATTTTTTACTTTTATATATAACCTTAAAAACTAAACTGTTATGAAATTTTTTATCATTAAATTTAAACTTTTTATTTTTAACTGCATTTTTTTATTTTCATTAAATGCTTATTCTCAAAGCATTGATACTGTTTTTTATTATTCTGACGGTACTGTCTCCTCCCGAGGAAAGATGATAAATGGTGTTCCTGATGGTTTTTGGAAGACGTACTATCCTAATGGTACTCTTAAAAGTGAGGGAGATAGAAAAAATACTCTTCTTGATGGTAAATGGACTTTTTATGATAAATATGGCAAGAAAGAAAAGGAAGTGATGTATCAAAATGGTCTTAAAGACGGCGATGAGCTGACTTATAAAGACGGTGTTTTGGAAAAGAAAATACCTTTTAAAAAGAATATAAAAGAAGGAAAAGCGTTTTTGTTTCTACCTAATGGCAAAATAATTCAGCAGGACACATATATGAATGACCGTCTTTGGGGGCGTGGTTATGTGTATGATACCACAGGAGTTATCATTTCAATAGTTAATTACAAAGACGGTATGGTAGAGGGAATATCAAAGATTAACCGCAGAGATTACTTGGGACAAAAGTCAGGTCTGTGGGTGTGGATGTATAACCAGAGCGATGTTGTGGAGCATCAAGGCACGTATAGCCGCGGTAAAAAACATGGTTTTTTCAAATATTATGACCAAAATGGTAATCTTTTAAAAACTGAAAAATATACCGATGATGTATTGGATACCAAAGCATTGGAAACTGCTGCCATAGAAGTGAAAAGAGAATATTACCCGTCAAAAAAATTAAAGAGTTATACCAGTTTTCGTGCTGGCGAAAAAGACGGAATAAACGTTTTTTACAATCAACGTGAGGGTGTGGATTCGGTAAAAGTTTTTTCTATGGGTGTTCTTACTGAAAAAGGCGAGAAGATAAACCCTGATGGTAGTAAAGAAGGTCTTTGGTACACTTATACCCCCGACGGTGCAAAAGCTTCTCAGGGAGAATACAAAGGCGGTAAGAAGAAAGGAGAATGGGTGTTTTATTATCCTGATGGTACTGTTATGCAAAAAGGAGAGTATTTAGACGGTAAAGAAAACGGACTATGGATGTGGTTTTTTCCAGACGGTAAAATTCAACGTGAGGATAACTATACTTTTGGTTTTTTGGACGGCAAAAGCATTTCATATAGTCAAAACGGTAAAGTATTATCAAGTGGTAATTATGATACTTCTTTGCGTAGTGGAGAATGGTTTTTTATAGTGGAAAATACCAAAGATATAGGTAAATACGTGGACGGAGTGAAAGATGGACTGTGGCAGCAGATAGATATTCCTACCTCAAAAGTAGTTTTTTCATGCTACTATCGCGAAGGTTTAAGAGACGGTAAATGCACTATGTATTATTTAAATGGTGCTAAGAGAGCCGAAGGTTTTTATGTGGGGGATATTATGGATGGGCGTTGGGATTTTTACGATGAAACAGGTGTACAGATAGTTTCTGTCATGTATTCCAACGGTAACGAGGTGTCTTATGATAACGTAAAAGCCAATTAACCTATTACTATTCGTGCTTTTGGGTAGTGATAGTCTGGTTCTGGTTTTATCTTACTGATAAGTGCAAAACCAAATGTGAGCAGTCCTATACGTCCCATAAACATAGATACGATTAGCATTATTTTACTACTTGTGGTAAGATTAGGCGTTATACCAGTAGAAAGTCCTGTGGTGGTAAAAGCAGATACTTCTTCAAAAACCAACTTCATCATATCTTCTCCGGGCTGTGTAAAACTGAGTATTATGGTGCCTAAAATGACAAAACAAGCAGAGAAAAGAAGTATTGTCATAGAACGCAGAACAGCACTATTACTAACCTGAGAATGTTCTAAATCTATTCTTTCCTTACCTTTTATGGTGTTTATAGCTGAAAGCAAAAGAATAGTAAATGTACTGGTCTTAATACCACCACCGGTAGATACTGGTGATGCTCCTATAAACATCAGTATGATGAAAAGTATCAATGTGGGATTGAAAAGCATTGAAAAATCTACACTGGAAAAACCAGCCGTTCTGGCTGATACAGATTGGAAAAAAGAAACTATTATTTTTCCTCCCCATTGATGAGATTTTAGTCCGTTGTTCCATTCAAAGAGCATGAAAAAAAACATACCAATAAATATAAGACAAAGAGAAGTAAATACCACTATTTTTGTATTAAGACTCCATTTGCGGTTTATTTTACCATGGCGTTTGAAAATAACGTCTCCAAAAACGTCTTTTATCACTGGGAAACCTATACCTCCTAATATTATCAGAAGAGCTATCACAAACTGCAAAACATAAGCATTTTGACAGTAATAATTCATCATACCATTTTGAAAAAGACTGAAACCAGCATTGTTAAATGCTGAAATAGAGTGAAATATAGAAAAATAAGCCTTTTGATAAAAATCTATAAAAGGTGTGTTGTTACTCCAATTAAAAAATATCAAAATAGCACCTATACTCTCTATCACAAAAGTAGAAACAAAAATCTCTTTTAGCAGTTGCATACTGTCTGTAAAGTTTTTAGCATCCAGAGAATCTTTTATCAAGGCTTGGTTTTTAATACCTATGTTTTTTTTGGAAAGTATTAGAAAAAACGTCGCAAATGTTATAATGTTAAGTCCTCCGAACTGTATCAAAAGCATTATAACTAACTGTCCGCGAAGGGTAAAAACTTCCGATATTTCATTGACACTAAGACCAGTAACGCAGCTGGCCGAAGTGGCTGTAAAAAGAGCATCTACAAAAGACACATCGTACTGAGCAACACTCATTCTTGGTAACATCAAAAGTCCTGCTCCTACAAATATCAAAATCATAAAAGAAAGCGTAAATAATTTTTGTGCAGACATGCGCATAGCAGGTAAAAAAGAAGAAGCTCTGCCGAGTTCTATAATCAGTAGTAATAGAAAAGATGTTTGTTCTACCAGTATGGAAAATAGTTTCGGGTCATCTATATCTAGAAGATTTTTTAGCAGTTCACCTACCCACACAGGTGATGTGGCATCATAAATAAGCACACATAATATTATTCCTAAAAGTATGCCGTTTACTTTATAATCCTTGAAATATTTTTTGGGAGTAAAAGAATACAGATACCCTAAAACAAATTTTACATAATAAAAAGTTATGATACAACGGAAGGTTATGTGTATAACATGAGCGTTATAACTGGAATTTTCAAAACCATGGTCAAATAATAGAGCCGCAATACCCAACAATGCCGCTGCTACACTCATTACATCCATTATTTTGGTAGCGCGTTTTTTAGAATCGTATAGTAGGATATTTACGCTTTCACGTATGTTTCTAAGGCGTCTTATTATGTTTTCGTCCAAAAAGCTCATTATGCTTCTTTTTTATTAATACTCGGGCAAAGTTATACAAAAAACACAATATGTAACAATTTAAGCCTTTTTTCTTATTTACTGCAAAAAAAGGCGGCACCAACGGGTGCCGCCAAACTACTACTACTTAATGTAAATTTTAAAACTATGAAGAATAAAAACTTATTATTTTTTAGAAGATGAATTTTTTGCATCATTATCACGTATCTCTACGCGACGAATTTTGCCACTTATGGTCTTAGGTAGTTCATTTACAAATTCTACTATACGTGGATATTTGTATGGAGCGGTTATGTGTTTTACAAAATCCTGTATCTCTTTGACCAGTTTTTCACCTGCTTGCTCTTTGTATTTTTGTGCCAAGACTATGGTTGCTTTTACTATCTGTCCGCGTATTTCATCTGCCACACCTGTTATAGCACATTCTACTACTGCTGGGTGTGTCATCAGTGCGCTTTCTACCTCAAATGGTCCTATACGGTATCCTGAGCTTTTAATGACATCATCGGCACGGCTGACAAACCAGAAATATCCGTCGCTGTCTCTTTTTGCAACGTCGCCTGTGTAGTAAACGCCATCCCGCATGGTACGAGCTGTTTTTTCACTATCGCGGTAGTATTCTTTGAAAAGACCAAGTACTTTTTTACCGTGAGTGCGGATAACTACTTGTCCTTCTTCTCCACATGGAACACTTTTGCCATCGTTATCTACTATGTCTACATCGTATTGAGGGTTGCGAATACCCATACTGCCACTCTTAGGTTCTATCCAAGGGTAAGATGCTATTATCAGTGTTGTTTCTGTCTGACCAAAACCTTCCATAAGTTTTATGCCAGTGAGTTCATACCATTGACGGTAAACTTCTGGGTTAAGTGCTTCACCTGCTATGGTGCAGTATCTAAGGGATGAGAGGTCGTATTTTTTAACGTCTTCGCGTATCATAAAACGAAAGACTGTTGGAGGTGCGCAGAAAGATGTGATGTGATATTTTTGTATCATTTCCAGTACTTCGGCTGGGACAAATTTGTCAAAGTCATACACAAAAACATTTGCTCCTGATATCCACTGACCGTATAATTTTCCCCATACTGCTTTTCCCCATCCTGTATCGGCAAGGGTAAAGTGTAGGCTTGTTTCGTCCAAGTTATGCCAGTATTTACCAGTTATGATGTGTGCTAACGGGTATGTAAAGTCATGTGCCACCATTTTAGGGTTGCCAGTGGTGCCAGATGTAAAATACATCAACATTATGTCATCATTAGTATTGACGTGTTCAGGGCGTACAAAAGGTGCGGCGTGTTCACATCCGTAATGAAAATCGTTCCATCCTTGTGGGACGTATGGTCCTACTGATACACGATATTGTACCGTTGGTGCATCTCCTACTGCTTCGTCTATGCGGTCTGTGATGTCTTTGTCTCCGCAGGCAACTATCATTCTAATACCTGCTGCGTTGGCGCGGTACACTACATCATGTGCCATAAGAAGGTGGGTGGCTGGTATGCAGACAGCTCCTATTTTATGAAGAGCTATGATGCAAAACCAAAATTCGTAGTGGCGTTTGAGGATAAGCATGACGCGGTCTCCTTTTTTTATACCCAAGGACATGAAGTAAGAAGCAGCACGGTCACTTTCGCGTTTTATGTCAGCGTAAGTGAAGTCTATTTTTTCCTTCTTGTCGCTTATCCATAGCAGAGCTTTTTTGTTGGGTTGTTCTTTTGCCCAAGCGTCTACCACGTCATACCCGAAATTGAAGTTTTCGGGCACTTCTACATGAAAGTTTTTCATAAAATCTTCCTGAGAAGTGAATTTGGTTTGTTTTAAAAATCTTTCTATCATCAAATGTTGTTTTCTATAATTATATGTCAAATACCTTTCAGTTTTGATTACGATGTAAATGTACACTTTATCGTTTGCTTAAATGTTAATAAAAACACTTTTAACGGAATGAACGTTCATTTTTTCTATATAATAAGTAAAATGCGTTTTTTAATACTTAAAATTCAAAGAAAAAACATTTTTACTTAAATATGTTTAAGAAAATAGCAATATATCTTTTTTGCTAATTTTGCTTTTAATGTTAATATAAAGAATAAAAGATGAATGTTATCCTATATAGATATTTTTTTTTTGAATTTTTATAGCAAAAACGAGGATTTAAAAGTGTTAATATGTGTAAAAATCGTATTTTTGTTTGTCTTTAATACAAAAATATATGATACAAGATACGCCTGAAAGGGAAAAACAGATATACAAGGTAACGCTGGTAGGAAGTGCGGTAAATTTTCTTTTGGTGATAGCTAAATTTATGGCTGGTATTTTAGGAAATAGCGCCGCTATGATAGCGGATGCTGTTCATTCTCTTTCAGATTTTGCAACAGATGTGATAGTTATTTTCTTTGTCAAAATTTCTGGACGTCCTAAGGATAAAGACCATGATTATGGTCATGGTAAGTATGAGACTTTGGCAACAGCTATTATAGGTATAGTTTTATTTTGTGTGGGTGTGGGTATCATGTGGGAAGGTATAACTAAGATAGTGGATTTTTACCGTGGTGTACCGTTAGAGGCTCCCGGTATGTTGGCTTTGTGGGCTGCTTTGGTGTCAATAGTGGCAAAGGAGTTGCTTTATCAATATACTGTTTTGGTGGGTAAAAAGATAAATAGTCCTGTGGTGGTGGCTAATGCTTGGCATCATCGTAGCGATGCTTTTTCTTCCATAGGAACTGCTGTGGGTATAGGTGGAGCTATTCTTTTAGGGGAAAAATGGCGCGTGTTAGACCCTGTGGCTGCGGTGGTGGTGAGTGTTTTTATAATGAAGGTGGCGGTGCAGATGTTGGTGCCTTGTGTGGAGGAGCTTTTGGAAAAATCCCTTCCCGATGAGGTGGAGCGTCAGATTTTAGATACAGTCAATTCTTTTCCAGAGGTGGCAGACCCTCATAATCTGCGTACCCGACGTATAGGTAGTTATTATGCCATAGAGGTGCATATACGCATGAGTGGTGATACTCCTCTTTCGCAGGCGCATGATGTTGCCACACGTATAGAAAACCGTTTGATAGAGATGTTCGGTGCAAAGACTCACGTGGCTATTCACTTAGAGCCAGAAAAATAATCTATATTATTCCTGTTATAAATGTTGCTATTGCCGCTATTACCACACAACTGATAAAGAATGGCGATATGTACAGCAAAAACAACATAATGATTTTACTTATTAGAGATGTTGAGCTTTCTTGTGAATATGCTTTTTCCAATAGTACTTCTGTGTCTCCTTTGTCTGTGATATAACCTATGGAGTCTATGGCGTAGGCGTATGGAGTGCCTGATATTTCATACAGAGCAGATGCTCTTTGGTTTTCTTTATCTATTTGTAAGACATTGGTCCAGATGATGCCTTTTTCGGTAGAGAGTTTTTTCCAGTGTTCTATGTCTTTTTTTCCAGTAGATATGTTGATGAGTTCAAAGTGATTTTTGTCTATCTTGTTGTATATTTTAGCAAGAGCAGGCAAAGAGCCTATGCAGTGTCAGCATCCTGTGTTCCAGAAGTTTATTATCACGTTTTTTCTGCCAAAAGAAGATTTTGTTTGCCTAAAAAAGTGTTTTGTACTTCGGGTGTTAAAATATCGTATAGTTTGCGGTATTTATTCTGACCGATAATGTTCATATTGTTATTGTATGCCAAATATGCACTATAAGCCGTACCTGTGTTTTCTTTTATGAATAATGTGCGCAGGCTATCTTGGATGTCATTGTAGCGAAGTTGTTTTTGAAGTTCTGACTCTGCTGTCTTTTTCAGTTTTTTGAGGATGTCTTTCTTTGGTGATGAGGTTTTTTAAGTATATTTTTTCGCCGTAAGACACGTTTATTTTGTCATAACCTTGTAAAAACACTGTCAGATGTGCATACAGTACTATCCAAGACTGTTTTCTTTTTATAGGTACCCATGGTCATGTAAATGACATCGCCTTTTTTGACGTATGGGTAGTGTATGGTTATGGTGTTTTCCTGTGCTGAAACAGAGAAAATAGAGCATAAAAAGAGAATGGTTAGTAGTTTTTTCGTAATGATGTTATTTTTTCTTTTTAGATAAAAACATCCACGTGTTTACCACTGCATAGCCTACCAACACCACTACTATAAAGCCAGTAGATACTGGTGTTTTTTCAAAACTATCGCCAAGACGACCGCTGAAAAAACCATATATAACCAAGATTAATCCCAGTAGAGATAAAACAAGACGAAGAGTATTTTTATTCATTTTTTGAAAAATTTATAATAGTGAGAAATAATGTACCCTCAAAAATAGGTATAATCACATAAATAAATGCTATTTTTGAATAAATTTTGACAAAAATGGCAATAAAACACTTTAATATTTTATATTAAGGGATAGTTTTTCTAATTTTGTAGCCTGAAAAAAAGAAAGTTAATAAAATAAATTAAATCAATCTATGGAAAATCTTTTCTATGCCGTACCACTATTGGGACTTGTAGGTCTGGTAGTTATGGCGGTTAAAGCATCGTGGGTGGTAAAACAACCAGCGGGCGATGAAAAAATGCAGAGCCTTGCAGGTAAGATAGCCGCAGGTGCTATGGCATTCTTAAAGGCTGAATGGAAAGTGCTTACTTATTTTGCTATAATAGCAGCACTTCTATTGGTATTCTTGGGTTCTTCCAGCGAAGAAAGTAGTCCTGTTATAGCTCTTAGCTTTATAGTAGGTGCGTTCTTCTCTGCACTTGCAGGATACTTCGGTATGAAAATAGCTACCAAAGCTAATGTTCGTACTACCGAAGCTGCACGTACCAGCCTGACAAAAGCACTTAAAGTGTCTTTCACTGGTGGTTCTGTTATGGGATTCGGTGTTGCAGGTCTTGCAGTGTTCGGAATGGGCGGTGTGTTCATAGTATTGGCACATCTTTTCGGAGCATTTACAGACCCAGCCAATATGCGCATAGCCATAGAGGTTCTTTCTGGATTCTCTTTGGGCGCTGAATCTATTGCATTGTTTGCACGTGTAGGTGGAGGTATTTATACCAAAGCTGCTGACGTAGGTGCTGACCTTGTAGGTAAAGTAGAAGCTGGTATCCCTGAGGATGACCCACGTAACCCTGCTACTATTGCTGATAATGTAGGTGATAACGTAGGAGACGTTGCTGGTATGGGCGCTGACCTTTTTGGTTCTTATGTAGCTACTATCCTTGCTACTATGGTATTGGGACAAGAGGTTATATCTAACGATACTTTCGGTGGATTTGCTCCTATCCTTCTTCCTATGCTTATAGCTGGTATCGGTATAGTGTTCTCACTATTGGGTACTCTATTTGTTCGTATTAGCGATGATAAAGGAAATGTACAGGGCGCTCTTAACTTGGGCAACTGGGCATCTATCATAATGACAGGTATAGCATCTGTATGCTTGGTTAAATATATGCTTCCTGAAACTCTTTCTATCCGTGGATTGGAATTTACAGCCAACGGTGTGGTATTTGCCATCATCACTGGTCTTGTAGTAGGAGCTCTTATGAGTATAGTTACTGAGTACTACACAGCTATGGGACGTCGTCCTGTAAAATCAATAGTACAGCAGTCTTCAACAGGACACGCTACCAACATAATAGGTGGTCTGTCAGTAGGTATGGAATCTACCGTTGTGCCTATCATCATATTGGCAGCTGGTATATTCCTTTCATACGAATTTGCAGGTCTTTACGGTGTGGCAATAGCAGCCGTTGGTATGATGGCTACAACAGCCATGCAGTTGGCTATTGACGCATTTGGTCCTATCGCCGATAACGCAGGTGGTATAGCTGAGATGAGCGCTCTTCCTGAGGAAGTACGCGACCGTACAGATATCCTTGACGCTGTTGGTAACACCACTGCCGCTACTGGTAAAGGTTTTGCGATAGCTTCTGCCGCTCTTACATCTTTGGCTCTTTTTGCAGCGTTCGTAGGTGTATCTGGCATCACAGGTATTGACATTTACCGCGCAGATGTTTTAGCTGGTCTTTTCGTAGGTGCTATGATACCGTTTATCTTCTCTTCATTGGCAATAGCAGCCGTAGGACGTGCAGCTATGGATATGGTAAATGAAGTACGTCGTCAGTTCCGCGAGATACCTGGTATCATGGAGTACAAAGCTGAGCCTGAATACAAAAAATGCGTAGCTATTTCTACCGATGCTTCTATCCGTGAGATGATGCTTCCTGGTGCAATAGCTCTTATATCACCTCTTTTGGTAGGTTTCATATTCGGGCCAGAAGTATTGGGCGGTATGTTGGCAGGTATCACAGTTTCTGGTGTACTTATGGGTATATTCCAGTCTAACGCTGGTGGTGCATGGGACAACGCTAAGAAATCATTTGAAAAAGGTGTAGAGATAAATGGTAAGATAGAGAAAAAAGGTAGTGATGCTCACAAGGCAGCCGTTACAGGTGATACAGTGGGAGACCCATTCAAAGATACATCAGGTCCATCTATGAACATCCTTATCAAACTTACATCCATAGTTTCTCTTATCATTGCTCCATATATAGCAAACTGGTATGTTATGAAACCAGATGCTAATGAGCAGTACATGATGATGTCAAAACAAGTTAAGTCTTACGAAGACCGCTTTATGGATTTTATCAAAAATCATAAAGAAGAACTTATAGAGATGTACGAAATGGACAAAGCTCAGCAGGTAGAGCAGACAGTGATAGAGGAAACAGTGGTAGTAGATACCGTTGTTGCAGACTCAGTAGCTGTTGATACAGTGGCAAAAGCAGAGTAAATACATTTATTCTATATAAAAGCCGCTCGGAGATATCTCCGAGCGGCTTTGTTTTTAAATATTACCTTTTATTGGTTTAGAAATGCGCCGAGCATCCATATTTTTTTCTCGTCAGATGTGTTGTAGCCTATCATAATGTCCACTGTAACCTCATCATCGGCATCGCTGCTAAGGAGTATAATGTCTCTTTGACTTTTTATCAAACGCCCTATATCTGCCAAAATATCGGTAGCTATGCGCGATGCGTCGCTCACGTTTTGGTACACCAAAAGGGAGGTGTTATCCAGATAATCTTGAAAGGTATGTGAAGGTGTACCACCAAGAGTGATGATGCGTTCGGCTATCTGGTCTACACGTTCAGCAGCTTCGTTGTAATACTGTTCAAACAGTGGATGAAGGGTGAAAAAACCATTTCCACGTATGTTCCAGTGAAAACCTCGTAGGTTTTGGTAGTGTATTTGGTAATCTGCCAAAAGGCGGTTTAATTGGGCGACTATGCGTTTGCATTTTTCGGCGTCAAGCCCTATTTTGTTTTGTGTCATAGGATTTTGTTTTAGGTCTTTTTAAAGATAGCTAAAAAGCCTTCAAAATGTATGTGTTTTAGGTCTTTTAACTATAAAAACGTTTTTCATTGGCGTTAATATCTTCTTAAAAACAGCATATATAATCCACGTTAGCATATTCTTTATTATTTTTGTCTGTTGAATAAAAGGCATCACTTATAGGTGTCTGGGCTAATAAAAATGAATATTTCCAAAATATATATCACATTTTTTCTAACATTATGTTCTCTTTTAAGCAGTAATGCTGGCGATGGAAGTAACGCAAAGGAAGACTCAAAACTCCTGCCTATGCAGTTGTACAGAAG
>JAQUTH010000029.1 GCA_028709885.1 Flavobacteriales bacterium | reverse complement strand
ACGGTGCAAAACATCATAATTTCATAACTATGGCTCAGGTTCCTGATTTTTCCCTTACAGTGCCTTTCAAGGTGTTCAAGGGTGCGCCTACGTCTATATCTGACGATAATAGCGTGGAGGCTCTATGTGAGTGGTTAGATGCTCAGGAGGGCGTGGAGACTCATGCGGAGAGTTCGGTTTTGGCGTTCAAAGACCGCGTTATGGGTTCATACAATGATTACATACCAGATGAGGCTGACCTGTCAAACTTGCATCAGTGGGCGGGCGTGTGGTCTAAGCGCATAGCGGATAATGTGATAACCTGCCGATTGGAGCGCAGAGGTGATACACTGGTGGCTGTGGTGGCTTCTACATACCCTGTGGCTTCTACGCTACTGGTGCAGATGCGTGGTATGTCCGGATATGGCGATGACCGCAGCGATGTGCGGTATGCAGATGCTTATATTTATGCTGGTGATGATACAGCTACGGCGGTGGTTACTGATGACCCAGACATAAACATAGATGAATGGGGTATTTATACCCTTTTTCCTCATTCAGATACGCGGTACACCTACACAAATGGTACCCCTGATACTCTACTATAAACTAAAAAAGCACCTTTTAAAAGGTGCTTTTTTAGTGTTTAAATGGTGTTTTATGGACGCTCTAACGTTTCTTTTGACCCGTCTTTGGTGTATATATATACTGGTCTTCTAAAATCCAAACTAACGGCAGTTTTAGCTATCGCCTGATAGCCAATACCGTATAAACCATAATTTTTTATTCCGTCTTTGTCTTTTTCACAGTATAATGCTACTGTTATCTTTTCGCGATAAGAATATGTCCGTTCTTCATCTATTAGATTCTTTATTTTTTCTATAATGGTACGTTCATCTGGATAATTTATGTATTCATCCAAATAATTATCTACTATCATAACCCCTACATAATAATCATACCCTGTTGATTGTTTTATTATAGCACATTTGAAGTTTTTATCTGGTAATTTCGCAGAGGCTATCATGCTACTGCATGCTATACATAGTATGAGGGTGAGTATCTTTCTCATGGTCTTTATTTTTGGGTAAAGATAGACTTTTTTTTCGTTTCAGTGTTTATTTTTATTACTTTTGTGGTGATTTGGGGCGGAAATATCACAGTTTATTTTACCGTTTCCGCACATTTTGATTTTCCGATTATACGTTGATGAAAAAATGTTTTATACTATGGATAAAAACGCATCGATAGACCAACGTGTGACAGTAGCGGAAGTAAAGCAGTATATACATCCAGATGATATTCAAAGGTACGATTTATTCATAAAACTTATCTCCGAAAAAGATGTAAGTGGTTTTACGGGAGAAAAACGCCGTAAAGGAAATATGCGTTATAAGAATCATGATGGCAGTTATCACCATTTTCAAAATAACGTAGTGATTATATATGAAGATGGAAGTGTTATAAAGATAACAGGCACACAGAAAGACATAACAGAACAGGTACTATATCAGCAGGAATTGGTCAAAATGAAAGAACAAGCAGAATCATCTAATAAGATTCTAAATAAGATATTGGACAACATTCCATGCATTATGTATATAAAGAACATAAATGATGATTTTCGTTTTGTACTGGCAAACAAAGGCTTTTTTGATTATGTAGGGCGTAGTTATGACCAAGTAATAGGATATAAAGATACTGATATGTTCCCACATAAAAATTCAGAAAAGAACAAATACTATGATAGTTTGGTAGGTCGTACAGGTCAGGTGTATTCCTATGATGACAAAGTAGTCTTAAATGGTACGCCAAGATATTGGAGAATAATAAAATCTCCTCTTAAAATGCCCAACGGAGATATGTATATAGTAGGTATAGCTACCGATATAACAGAGACAAAGGAATACAATCAAAAGTTGGAAAATGCACAGCAGGAGGTAGTACTTTCCAATAAAATATTGTCTATTATAATAGACCGTGTACCAGGTGGTATGTATATAAAAGATACCAGTGATAATTTTACTTACTTAAAAGCCAATAGGCTTTTCTGTGAGCTATCTGGTAAAACTATAAATGAAGTGGAAGGACATAATGACTATGATATATTTGATACTATATCAGCTGACAAATATCGTTCTTATGATTTGAAACTAAGAAATGGTGCATCCACTGTTTCGTACAATAACTCATTGACTGTTAATGGAGAAAAACAGCATTGGCAAGTTGCAAAATCTATCATAACCACTCCTGATGATAAAAAGTTGATATTGGGTATAGCCAGTGATGTTACATATCTTAATAACATAAATATTGAACTGCAAAAAGCTAAGGAAAAAGCAGAGCAGTCCGATAAACTAAAATCCGCTTTTCTTGCCAATATGAGTCATGAGATACGCACTCCTCTGAATGCGATAGTAGGCTTTTCCGAACTCCTGCAAGACTGTGATGACAAGGAAGAAAAAGCTCAATACATCAACATTATCAATAAAAACAACGAACTGCTCTTGCGCCTTATAGGTGATATTCTTGACCTTTCAAAAATAGAATCAGGATTGCTGGAAAATCATATAGTGGAGTATGACTTGTCATCTTATTTTGATGAACTTGCCACCACTATGGAACAGAGAATGATAAGTTCAGCCGTTAAGTTCAATGTTGAAAACCCATACGCCAAATGTATAGTCCATGGAGACAAAGGACGTTTTGCGCAGCTTATAAATAATTACGTTACCAATGCCATAAAATACACACCACAGGGTAGCATAACCATGGGATATAAGTACACAGACGGAGTGTTGAGGGTGTATGTTACAGATACAGGTATCGGCATAGCAGATAGTAAAAAGTCCAGAATATTCCAACGGTTTGAAAAACTGGATGAGTTTGCTCAGGGTACAGGACTGGGTCTTTCTATTTGCAAGGCGATAGTGGAGGCGTGCGGAGGACATGTAGGTTTTGAATCCACCGAAGGAAAAGGCTCTACTTTTTGGGCAGAGTGGACACTGGACGCTCAGGTAGAGAAAAAAGCAGATGCTGTGGCTGCGGTATAGCGCACATGAAAAACATCAAAAAGCTCGCCCTTTGGGCGAGCTTTTTTAGTTTAAATATTTGTTTTACATCATTTACTTAGCATTTTCGCCATAGAAAAAACACATTCACATATAAGCAAACAAAATGAAACATTGCCGTGTATGTGGAAATAGTTTGATAATTTTGCACTATAAAAACAGAAATATGTTAGACTTCAAGCCCTTTACAATAGCAGATAAAGATATTTTTGAAAAATACACACATTTTTCAGGAAAAATGAACTGCGATTTGTCTTTTACCAACTGCTATATATGGAATCCTCATGCTCGATGGTGTATAGTGGAGGGTTTTATGGTGGTTCGTTTTAATATAGATGCAGGGGAAAAAATAGGTTATTGTGAGCCTTTGGGAGATGGAGATATAGAAAAAGTACTTGCTCTTATGTTAAAGGATGCACATGAATACTCACAACCATTGCGTTTATTTAACATGTCAGAAGAATTTGCTAAAAAGATAAAAGAATCATCTTTTTCCAAAGTGTTGCATATATACACAGACCGTTCTATGTATGATTACGTGTACAGTGCGGAACGACTTAGGACTCTACCCGGAAAGGAACTCCAACCAAAACGTAACCACATAAACCAGTTTACACGCCTATATAATTATCGCGTGGAAGAACTCACCAAGGTGCATTACACTCAGGTGGTGGAGCTATTAGACAGATGGGTGCAGGAAAAAGAACGCACAGAAAGATATCAAGCGTATTTTTTGGAACTGGAAAATATACGCCGTTCTTTTGAATATTTTGACCAGTTGGCACTGCGAGGTATAGCTCTGTATGTGGATGATAAAATGGTTGCTTTTACTTATGGTTCAGCTATAAACAATACCACTTTTGACATTCACATAGAAAAAGCAGACACAGCCTATACGGGAGTCTTTTCTATGATAAACCAGCAGTTTTTACAGCGTTTGCCATTGTCCTACACGTATGTAAATAGGGAGGAAGACATGGGCATACCGGGACTTCGCAAATCAAAAATGTCATATCATCCAGATGTCTTGTACCCTAAATGGTATGCGTTTGAAAAAAACACGAAAGAATGGCAGGTGTGGAGTCTATGGCAAGATGTTTTTCATGATGATGACGCTTTTGTGAGTCGGTATCTGAATAATTATTCTACCAAAGAGAATACTTTTTTGGCAGAAAAAGACGGTCAAGTAGTGTCTATGGTTCATACACCTGTTTTTTATAACAAATACGGGCAGGTGGGTTATGTGTATGGCGTGGCTACCGCTGTGAACGAGCGTAAAAAAGGACTTGCATCGGAGTTGTTAAAAAAGGCATTGAAAAAGATGTACACCCGTGGTGATGTCATGTGCGCTCTTATCCCTTCTGAGGAGTCTGTTATGCACTGGTACAAAAAGAGTTTTTCTTTTTCAGAGTATTGGCAAAAAGATAAGATGAGGTTTCACATGGATATACCGTTTGATTTTGGCAGTGGGGTAGAAGATAAAGACATGGGCGTTTTTCGTATAGTGAACATTGAAAAATATATCCGACAATACGCGTTAGAACACTTAGATGACACTTTTGAGGTGAATGTGGTAGATGAGGTAATTCCAGAGAATACGGGTTGTTATGCCGTTAAAAATGGCTCTGTTTTTGTCGTGAAAAAAGTAGGCGATACTCAGAAAATGGATATAGGAGATTTTTTTGAAAAATATAGTCTTGTTGATACAGATTTTTATGATGAGCAAATGTGATGTGGTTTCATAAAAAAAGCCCCTCGCTATGCGAGGGGCTTTTTACACACAACTAAAATGATTATTTGCTTCCATCTATTGTTATAGATTCAGAGCCTATTTTCTTTTGTTCATCGGTAGATGAAACGATGAAGTATCTAACATCAGGACAACGCATATCTGTCATTCTACGGCTGTGCATAGGCACTTTTACGTCTTTGCCGTCAACTCTGCGATATAGATATGTATTTTTCCAAAGGCTACCGCTGACCACTGTTTTGGTAGCTTGTGCAGGTTTGCCTTCGTTGCTTACTTGGTCTATGGCATTCACTCTTTTGAACACACCTTTGGCACCTATTCTGTAACCAGCGCATTGGAAAGATGTTTCGTAATGCTTGCCAGCACCGTCCACCACAAATTTTAGGTAGCCGTTTTGCTCTATGCGCACACTCATGGTTATTTCTTCGCCTTGGTACCAGTAATAGCGTGCTTCGGCAGGGGCGTTAGCGTATAGTGCTGCATCGCCAGTGATGCCACTTTTTCTCATGAAAGGACGGAATGCTACGCGGTCTTGTGATACATTTCCGTTAGCGTCCTTTATCACTTCCCAAGTCATGCCTATGTCTGTTTCCTGTCCACCCATAGTGCCTCCCATATATACGGAAGGGTTATCAAGGTATTGTTTTGGTTTAGCTGGGTTTACTCTATTAGGGTCAAAAGCTATGGTAGGTAATATCACAGTGCCTTCTATTCCAGTCTATACGTCCGATGAACTTACAGTTTTTCGGTAGTATGCGCCTGCAAAACAAGGTGAGTATGATGAAGGTTTTACTTCATTTGGATAAAAACCAGTGATGTAGCTTTCAGGGTCTACCGGGGTAGTATTTGGTTCATCTTTATCTCCCCCACCTTTGGAGCAAGCAAAGATGCCAGCTGCCAAAAAACTAAGTAGTAATAAGTATTTTTTCATGATGCTTATAATATAATTATATGACAAACATACGCTTTTATCAGTAAATAAAAAATTTTATAAAGTTAAAGAGAAAAAGAAAAATTATTTAAAAATAAAAAACAGCCCGAGAAATACATTAAGGCTGTTTTTTAGACATCAAAAAATTAGTTTGACATATGAATATCCATTTGAGGAAATGGAATATTAAGAGAATGTTTGGGGAACTCTTTGTACACGCGTTCATTCATGTCAAAGAACAAGCCCCAGTAGTCTGTGGATGACACCCAAGCTCTTACGGTGATGTTTACGCTACTGTCTGCCAGTGCGCCTAATGCTATGAAGTATTCAGGGTCTTTGAGCACTCGTGAGTCTTTTTCCAGCATCTCAGCCAAGACTTTTTTTGCAGTGTCATAATCATCTCCGTATGCTATGGAAAAAGTCCAATCCACACGGCGTTTGTCTTCTTTGGAGTAGTTATTGATGATGCCAGTGGACATTCCTCCGTTGGGCAAGATGATGTTTTTGTTATCCACAGTGGCAAGAACGGTAGAAAAAAGAGTTATCGCTTTGACTGTTCCTGTCTGTCCTTGCGCTTCTATAAAATCACCCACGCGGTATGGTTTTAAAAGTAAAACCAATACTCCACCTGCAAAGTTTTGAAGTGTACCACTCAGAGCCATACCTACTGCCAAACCAGCCGATGCAAACAGCGCTATAAATGAAGATGTATCTACCCCTAAAAAGCCTATGACTATGATAAGTAGCAGGAATGTAGCCACAGCATTGAACATAGAAAGCAGAAATGAGCGCAGTGAAGCATCTACATCACGGTGGTCAAATATCTTGTTTATTATGAAGTCCGCACGACGTATCAACCAGCGTCCTATGTAAAATATTATTGTAGCCAGTAGGATATGAAAAATGGCACTCATCAGTCCGTGTATTACAGATGTGATAATCTGTTCGGTAGATAGCCCTTTGACAGATTCTACCAATTCTTTAAGAGTAGGGTATTTCTTGGCTGTGGTATCCGCTGCTTCCGCCACATTTTGCAGCAAGTAAATGATATTAGGGAAAATCATAATGGTTATTGTTTTTTATTATTGAAATAAAGATAACGTGCGCTGTGGTAAAAACCTAATGCCAAAGAGTCCAGTTTTTTGCCTTCTGGACTATCTGTTGGTAGTGGTGAGAGAGGCTCTCCGTTTTTGTATCGGTACATCACCGCGCCGACCGAAGAATCTATATGTCGGCGGTAAATGGTGCTGTCGCCCACTATTGTCAGTCCGTCATTACTACCAAAGGGTTGGCATATAAAGGCGTGAGAGTCCCGATAGTGAGTGCTGTCTGTCATATCTCGTCCCAAGGTATGGTTGGTGTATGGTATGCCCGCTACCGCAAAACCTGTTGGCATGACATCCATAAGGGTGGCAGGAGATGTTATTTCTTTTCCTTGAATAGTCCACGGTGCATACACAAATATTGGAATATGATATAGAGTGAGGTCTGCTTTGTATTCAGGACGAGAGCCATGGGTGTAAGGGTCCATACTCATGTTGTGGTCTCCGAAAAAGACTATGACTGTGTTTTCAGCCCATCCTTGCTTTTCTGCCAGACGGACAAAACGGGCTATGTTGAAATCAAGATAACGAACGGCGTTGTACTGTCCGAGTTCCAAAAAACCTGCTTTTCTCATCATCGGTATATCTACTTCGTTTTCTGTGAGAGGACGATAATCTTCTTTGACATCAGGAACGGTGTATGGGCGGTGGTTGGAAGAAGTCTGCACGTATGCAACAAATGGTTCAGATGCTTTGTTGAGACTGTCAAAAATCTCAGAAGCGTATGTGAAAAGGTCATAATCATCTATACCCCAGACATCTACTCTGTTTTCGTTTTTATAAGAACCCTCTTCGTATATCTTCACATCAGAAACATTGCTCTGAAAAACAGCGCGTATATTAGCCCAGTTGGCACTACCTCCTAACATATAGTAACGGTGATAACCATCCGCTTGGTCTAAGATGATGCGCTGGTCTATTGCCTGAGGTATGCGGGATGCGGTAGTTCCCATAGTAACATCTGGTATGCCAGTGGTGGAGCAGTACACCGTGTATGCCGTTCCCCAGCGAGGTACATAAGCATTGGAAAAGAAAAGGCATTTTTTTAGCAGACTATCCGTGTGTGGAGTAGAAGGCATAGGGTTGCCAAAAGCACTCATAGGAGCAGCACCGAAACTCTCTAACATTACAAATACCACGTTGGGACGTTTGCCGTCGGTGCGTCCTTTTACTATGCGGTCAAAAGGCGATGATGCGGCGGTTCCTAAGTGTTTTTCTATTGAGGGTAAAAAGGTGTTAAGAGTGTCCATATCCACCGATGTATCTGCCGATGTAAAGGATGAAAAAAAATACAATACAGGGTTTAACGATAGAGAATTGATGTTTTTGTCTTTTGAAAAATAAGCCTCGCTCCATCGTAGAGGGTAGTGGCTGGTGCTACCGTAAAGTCCCCAAGCTACCAGCAGTACCCATAGCGCTCGCCAAGCTGTTTTGCTCTGCCAGCGTCCTTTTTCGCTGTATGAACATAGGCGGTAAATAGCTGAAAAGAGAAAATAAAACGCCAACATCACTACCACAAGAGTTATTGCAGCCCACACCACAGGGTATGTCTGCCACATCATTTTTAGTGAAATAAGTGGGTTTTTGGCAAATTCTAAAAGAGAAGCATTAAGACGTACCGATGTGTATGAAAAACATCCAGCGTCCATCATCAGTGCCAATGCCAGTACCAGAGCTACTATGCTAAAATACGTTCTGGATATTCTCTTGAATGTTTTTTGGGAGAAAAAACGCTCCGATATAATCATTGAAAGTAGCGTTACAGGTAGGGTGAGTATGATACTCAACCGAATGTCAAAACGAGTGGATATCCACACAGCGTGTTTTATTTCTGTTGATGAGCCAGACGCAAAACTATCGTAAAAGAAATTGTAAAAAACCACTTTGTACACCATGCAGATGATAAAAAGCACTAAAAAACAAAGCAGTGAATATGATATGTATGGCGGTATTTTTTTCAGAAAATCTCTCATTGTGATAAAAAGGGGATATTATATTTTTTTCTTTGGAGAAAGGAGTTTAAGACTGGATGGTTTGACCGATATTTCTAAGGTATCGCACCGTCCCATAGGTTCTCCGTCTATATGGAATAGCATATTTGGGGAGTGTATGGCAACATTGGAAGCGTTTAATGTCTCACAGTTTGGTAGGGTGTTTATAGTGCCAGAAAGTAATGTGGCAACGCATGCCATTACGTTTATTTGGTCTATATCGGAAATGATGACAGTCTTTATAGTACCAGAAGTCATGGACGCTTTTGGTGCTATCTTAAAGTCATTTCCCCACTGGGAAGAATTAGCAAAAGCCAAGGTAAAAGGCTTTCTGTCTATCTCTTGTCCGTCAATGTTCATGTTAAGAGCAGGAGCTGAGTATTTGAAAAATTCCTGAATAGCCACCGCAGAGTAAGAAATAAGACCGCGTTTGTCTCGGTGAGAAAAACTATCAGCCACCACAGCCTCAAAACCCACGCCTGCTACCCCGAGACAAAAATGCCCGTTTACATCCAACGTATCCACGTCATACACGTGGGACATGAGTATTTGTTCCAAAGCTTTTTTTATGCTCAGAGACATACCAATGTGGCGCGCCACCCCATTACCACTGCCAGCAGGTATTATACCGAGTGCTGTCTGAGTGCCGCAGAGTAGTTTGCCAACGCTATTGGCAGTACCGTCGCCACCTACCACCACCACAGCGTAATATTTTTCGCGGATAGCTCGGCGTACTAATTTTTGGCTTTCATCTATGGTTTGAGCCAAAACTACCTCTATTTTACACAGAGATGTGTTTTTTGCAAAATCCTCCAACGTGCGCAAAACGTCTTCTTTGGAATGCGTACCCGAATGAGGATTGACAATGATGAGTATTTTGGTCATTACCATAGTAAAAATGTATTTATTTGCAGGTCATGATATTTATTATCTCGGTATCAGTGCTGTCCATGGCGCTTATAGCTATGCGTGAAAGGTTGTCTATGGATTTTTCAACATCTGGTGAGATGATACCGTCGCATAAAGCGGTGTTGTTGCCGTCTATGGCTATGTAAAGAGCCTCATAAGCCGCTGCTATTCCAACAGATGCTTTCATGCTGCACGAAGCTTTTGCTCCGTCGCAAAAAAGTCCTGATATATTGGCTATGATGAGCTGTATGACGTTTTTTATCTGACAAAGAGTAGCATCACGCAGGTAAGCTATACCGCAGGCAGCACCTATGGAGGCAGGTACTATGCCACACAATGCAGACAGAGGTCCTATTTGTTGTTTTATATGAATAGGTATCATATTGGCAAAGGCAAGTGCGCGTATCATTTCTTCGTTGGAAACGCCCATTTGTACAGCTGTGTTTATAACTGGTACATAAATGGTAATGCCTTGGTTGCCACTGCCGCTGTTGGTCATAACAGGCAACATACTGCCAGACATACGAGCGTCTATACCAGCGGCTACTCTTGCCATGCTGTTGCGCATAAGGTCTGCATCGGTGCGGGATTTTACGGCGAGGGTTTTTCCGAGGGAATAACCGTAGCGTTTTTTAAGACCTGCATCGGCTATTGCCCAGTTGGCTTCTGCTCCGCTGGTTATGCAGTCCAGTTTTTCTATATCTACTGTCTTTGCCCATTGGTATATGCGTTCTACCGAAAGACCTTCCACCCTTCCGGTAGATGTCTTAGCGTAAGAGCATTTTTCTTTTTTTCCAGTGAAAACCTCGGTGCCGTCTTTGCTGGCGGTTGTTATGTTGGTGTGTGAATGTTCTACTGTGGCACTGGCGGTGTGTCCATTGGCAGAAAGGGTGGCGTTGATGTAGAGTTTATCTACATTGTACGCTATTTCAATATCTACCATGTCTTTTTCCACCATTTCTACGGCTTGTGTGGCTATTTCATCGGTAACGCCTTCTAAGACTTCAAGACTTCTTTCGGATGAACCTGTCAGTGCTCCCAAGGCGGCGGCTATTTTTATACCGCGACGGGTAGTGCCTGGTATGCCTACTCCCATGCCGTTTTTATAGATATTTCCACTGACACGAAGTGATATTTTCTCAGGGACGTAGCCCAAAATCTCTCGTGCTTTTACCACAGATAGAGCTGCCGCTATCGGTTCTGTACAGCCAAGTGCCATACCAGTGTATGTGTGAAGCAATTCCAGTATAGCTTCGTCAGATATATTTCCCGCCATGATGTGTTTTTTTAAGTGCTAACATTACATATAAATGCAAAAATAAGCAATACTTCTTTTATATGCGATGTTTTTATGATTACTTATAAAATAAAACGGCATTTCATCACGAAATGCCGTTTTGTATGGTCTATATGTTTTTGCTAAAAAACTATTGAGGTATCTGCATATAAAAAACGCCTCCACCCATAGTGGTTACTATCAGGGCTTTTTCTCCTACTGGATATGCGCTGGTGATAAGAGATGAAGAAAAACGGTGCATCCACATGGTAGAGCCTGTCTTTTTATCCAGACAGTACACTTTGCCGTTGCCTGTGGAGACAAAAGCGTATTTTCCATTTACGGTAATGCGGGTAGGACCAAATTCTGCCCCGAAGCCTACGTTGGCACGCCAAAGTTCTTTGTATTCAGGGGAAGTAGCATCTATGGCAATGACGTAATCTTTTGTACTTTTTACATATAAAATACTACCATCAGGTTCTACTCCTAAGGATTCGCGTCCGTTAGGTTCTTTGGATTCCCAAATGATTTGCCCTGAATGAGCGTTGTAGCAGTACAGTTTTTTGTCCGAAGAATGAACGTAAATGCGGTCTTTGTACCCAGTAGTCCAGCAAGCTCCCGGAGAGAAATATCGGCTAAGACCTGGTGCGTGTTTCCAAAGGTTTTTTCCTGTCTTTGTATCCATGGCATTAAATTCAGATGCCCAAGAACCTATTGCTACCACACCTTCGGTAACCACAGGACGGGACTCCATGTAACCTTTTATACCACTATGAGCCCATATGAGAGAGCCTTTTTTTGCATCTAAGGCATAAAAACGACCTTTTCCTCCGCCTACATACACCACATCATTTACCACCAGTGGAGTGGAAAGAATAGGGTAATCGGTCTTGAACTGCCATATTTTGGAGCCTTTTTTGCTGTCTATGCAGTATATGCTTCCGTCGGCAGAAGAGATATATACTTTCCCTTTGCTGTATGTGGGTTCTGAAAATATCTTATCTCCTGTGGAAAAAGTCCACAGAGCGTGTCCGTCAACAGCGCTCACGGCACGAAGTTCGCCTACGGTATTGGTGAAAAATACTGTTTTGCCGTTTTGGATAGCACCAGAAGCTATGTCGCTGTGGTCTTGAATGTGCCAAAGAACGGATGCTTTGCTGGTTTTGGCATTGTCTGCGGTATAATCCTGACGTGCAGGGTGTATGGTGTCAGTGGCAGAGTTGTAGTCCTTCAAGGCTACTTCTCCCCATGGTGCGCGTATGGTGTCTTCACATGGACGGCGTTCACGAAGAGTCATTTTACCTTTTTCCATAGTGGCTATGGTGTAGCCTCCGCATGGGTCTTTTCTCCTTAGAGATGAACGGCAGATAGCTGCTGGTATGCCTTCATAGTCTGTTACTTTGTTTACGTGGTAGTGTCCAGAGATGACAAACTGTATGTTGTGAGTTTTTAGAAGGTCTATTATCTGGTCGGCGTTGGCTATGGCATCCAAAGTGAGGGGTGAGTGTATGACAAAGACTATCGGGGTGTCTTCTGGAATGTCTTTAAGTGTTTTTTGAAGCCACTCAATGTCCTCACGTGGGGCTTGACATGGTCCCATGCGCATAAATGGTCCTGATGATATTCCCAGAAAAACGACTCCGTTTATTGAGTATTTGAATTGGCTGCCACCCATTACTTTATTGAAAGTAGTACAACCACTCTCGCTCCAATTGGTATCATGGTTGCCAGGGACGAAAAGGTATTTTTTGGAGAGTGTGGAAAGGACTTTTTGGTTCCCAGTATCTCACTGTCAGTACCAAATTCGGTGATGTCCCCCGATACTATCACAAGGTCTATGTCTGGGTTTTGGTTGATGTCGGCAATGGCTTCGTTGAGGTCTTTTATTGCATAGTCAAAAGAGCCAAGGTGTGTGTCGGAAAGTACGGCGAATGTTATCTTTTTGTCTTGTCCACTCAGAGAAAGACAGAGGATAAAGGCTAAAAATAGTAGAGTTTTTTTCATTTTAGTGTGATGTGTGTTATTCCAAAGTGTAGCGAATACATATGATTTTTCCGTCCATGGTAGAGGCTACCACAGTGTTTTCATTCAACGGTATTATGTGGTTTATAACGGTGTTGGATAGTTTTTTTGCCCAAATGACATGACTGCCGTCAGAAGAAACGGCGTAAACATTGCCTATG
This sequence comes from Flavobacteriales bacterium, assembly GCA_028709885.1. Taxonomy (GTDB): domain Bacteria; phylum Bacteroidota; class Bacteroidia; order Flavobacteriales; family UBA1820; genus Merdimorpha. The sequence continues at coordinate 3,958 of JAQUTH010000029.1, read as the reverse complement.
CTGGACGGTACAAAAATGGCATTACTATTGCTTTCTATCGGTGCAGGGGCAAGGTCCATATCGCGGTCATTTGGTAGGGCGCAACTCCATTTTATTTTGCAAGTGCCTTCCGAAGAGTCTATTCCTACCAGTTTATTGCCAAACATTGTCTTTATGTACAGTGTACGTCCGTCAAGAGAAATACCTTGACTTTCGCGTCCGTTAGGTTCTTTGCTGTACCATATTTCTTTTCCTGTGGCTTTATTCAATGCGCGAGTGGCGCGTTCAGGAGTGGTTATAAAAACTCTGTCTGTGTACAGCACAGGGAAACAAGCGGCAGCGGAAAGCATACGGCTACCTTTGTTGTTCCATTTCCATACCAAATGTCCGTCCGCACGTGAAAGAGCATAGAATTCATTTCCCCAAGAGCCTATGTACACTTTATCTACATCTGCCACAGCGCGTGCTTCTATAAAGCCTTTGATGTCTTTGTACACCCATTTGGTAGTGCCTGTTTTGAGGTCTATGGCGTAAAATTCACCTGCCGATGAGCCTACATAAACTACTCCGTCTGCTATTAGCGGGCAGGCGACTATCGCTTTTTTGGTAGGGTACACCCAAAGAAGGCGTCCGTTTTTGGCATTTAGACAGTATATGTTTCCGTCTGTGGAAGGGCATACCACACGTCCTTGGCTGTATGCAGGAAATGAGTATATGCGTCCTGCTGTCTTGTATTGCCATAATTCTTTGCCGTCTTTGGCATTCATTCCTTTTACAACACCCGATGCGGTGGCATAGAAAAGACGCGTGCCGTCATAGGCAAATCCACTGCCTATGTCGCTGTTTTCTTGTTTTTCCCACACGGTAGAGGCGTTGGTATATTTTTCGTTCAGACTATAATCTGGACGGGATGTTTTTATGTTTTTGTCAAAAGGTTTAAGGGTGGTATTGACCCATGTTTTGCCATTGGAAACGCCAGATAGGCGGTCAGTGGCAGTTAGTTGCATGGTGTTGAGGTCTATGGTTATCAGGTTGTAACCTGCGCCACCGTAGTCTGTGGTAGAACGAAGGTTGCTCCGTCCGATGATGTTAGGCACTCCGTCAAAATGCGAAAAAGTATCCACGTGCCAGTGTCCAGAAAGTGTGAGGACGAGATTTCCTTTTTTCAGAATGTCAAAAGTCTGGTCTACATTGGCAAGGCTGGCATCCATAGGGTTGTGGTTGGTGTAAATGATAGGGACTTCTTTTGGAGTGGCAGTGATGAGGCTATCTAACCAAACGAGACTTTCGCGTGGGACTTGTGCCATACCCATGCGCATATTTGGTCCCGATGCTGTACCGCAGAAAAGGATACCGTATTTGTAAAAGGCAAAGTCTGTGCCACCAAATACCTGAGCAAAGGTGTTACATCCGCTTTCGCTCCATTTGGCATCGTGGTTGCCGGGTACTATGTAGTACGGTTTTTTTAGTTTTGATAGTATGGTGTGGGCGGCTTGTAGTTCCCAGTCTGCTCCAAATTCGGTGATGTCTCCCGCTACGATGACAAATTCTACATCGGGTAGGGAATTGATGTCATTAACGGTCTTGATGAGGTCTTCCGATGGTGCGTCGCCACTTATGTGGGTGTCTGCTACCAATGCAAAAGTGAGTTTCTTTTGGTTCTGTCCGTATGATGATATGGCGCAGAATGAAAGCAGGAGTAATAAAAATATTCGCTTCATTTTACTTGTAGGTTAAATTATTGTGTGAGCCAAAAATACGATTTTAATTTGTTTTTTTATATTTTTACAAAATATAAAAAACTGTAATTTTCTAAAAATGGGACATAATCATTCGTACGATAATCATGATGTAAAAAACATAGGAATAGCCTTTATTCTTAATGCTGTATTTGTGATTATAGAAGTAATAGGCGGTGTTTGGACTAACAGCATAGCAATTCTTTCTGATGCTTTGCATGATTTTGGGGACTGTGTTTCTCTGGTGCTGGCATGGGTTTTGCAAAAAAAATCCAAGAAAAAAAGAGATTCTAAATATTCTTATGGCTACAAAAGGTTTTCTCTCCTTGGGTCTGTATTTCTCTGTGGAATACTCACTATAAGTTCAGTGTATGTTATGATAAAGGCCATTGGACGTATAGTGTCCCCACAGGAAATAAATGCAGGAGGTATGCTGTGGATAGCCGTGGTAGGAGTTTTAATAAATGGTGCTGCTGCGTTTCGCCTTAAAAAAGGCCATTCACTGAGTGAGAGAGCTGTTTTTCTGCATATAATGGAGGATGTTCTTGGCTGGGTAGCGGTATTGGTGGTGAGTGTAGTTATGATGTGGGTAGATGTGCCAATATTAGACCCTTTGCTCTCGGTGTGCATAAGTCTATGGGTACTATCCAATGTGTATAGTAACCTCAGGGATACGTTTCGTATATTTTTGCAAGGTGTGCCAGAAAATGTAGATGTGGAGGCCCTTAAAAAAGATATAGAAGAAATAGAATGCGTAATTTCTGTTCATGATGTGCACGTATGGACTTTGGATGGGCAAGATCATATAATGACTCTTCACGTGGTGTGTGCACCTAAAACAGATGTGCTTTTTCTAAAAAAGAAAATAGATGAAATATCAATAGGTTATAGTATAAAACACACTACCATAGAATGTGAAAATATCGGTATGGAATGTCATAGGTGCTGTAATGAATAGCTTCTCAGTGTAAAAAGTACAAATATTACCCAAATATGTTTTTGTTTCACGTATAAAATCATACATTTGCAGGTACAATACGCACCACAAATACATAAGATATATGACAAGAGAAGATATAAAGGACTACTTCAATGTGGCTATTTCCGTTTCAATGGTGATATTTGCCTTTGACGGAGAGCGCCTGCGTGTGCTTATACAGCGCAGAAAAGAAGAGCCTTTCACAGGAGCATTGCAGTTGCCAACACGCTATGTTTTGCCACATGAGAGCTTGGAGATAAATGCCAAAATACTTTTGGAGGAGACCATACCTATGACCAACACCATAGACTCTTACTCAGAGCAACTAAACGCTTTTGGCAAGGTATATAGAAACCCTCTTGGACGTGTAATCAACGTCGGTTTTTACTGCATAGTAAAGATGACAGAAGAAGACCGTCGTCTGGCAGAGGAGAAAGGAATGATATGGGCAGCGTACACAGAGATACCAGATTTGGCATTTGACCATAACGAGATAATAGACTATGCAAAAGAGCGTCTAAAACGCCGTTTCAAACGCCGTCCAGTGGGATTTTCACTGCTTCCAAAGGAATTTACCCTCACACAGCTTCAAGTATTGTATGAAAATGCTTTGAATAAGAAGTTTGACAAGCGTAATTTCCGAAAAAAAGTGTTTAACTCTGCGCTTCTGATAGATTTGGATAAAACGGTGGAGACTTCCTACGGAAAAGTGTCTAAATTGTACCGTTTTGATGAAGATAAATACGAAAAGATGTCTCTGAAAGGTTACGACTTTTTATTCTAATTTTTCAATATAAAGAGGCTGCCACGTGCAGCCTTTTTTATTTTCACCAAAGACAACAAAGGCACTTGATGAAATATTTGTACCTTTGCAATAGATACTTTATATCATATCTTAACGCGTATGTCAGCAGTAAAACGAACAGAAGAAAAAGGTTTTTTTGGTACACTAATATCAGGGGTAGTATACGTGGTATTGCAAATGTTGTGGCATTTACGGTGGGTGTTACGACGAGCCTTGTACTGCGTTAAAATACCTTCCATGGGAGGACTATCTCTGTATAGAATAGTGTCTCTCTACATTCGTGGACTGATACAAGGTACTCTGGCAGCACGGGCAGAAAGCATAGCATATAGCTTCTTTATGGCGCTGTTTCCAGCGGTGGTATTCATTTTTTCCATAATAGCTTACATACCGATAGACGGATTGCAAGAAACACTCATGGGGCTGATAGAAGAAGGACTGCCACCTACCACATGG
>JAQUTH010000028.1 GCA_028709885.1 Flavobacteriales bacterium | reverse complement strand
TCCTGTTTTGAACCTCACATCGACATTTCAAGTCGTCTTTTCTCATACTCTGTCGTAGCAAGGTAGCGTTTTGTAGTATCACAGACTGTTCGCTCTGACGGTACACATCGGTTAAAAATACCTCCTGACACGCAAGACCATAACCGTTACTCAGCACGCTTATATCCAGTGCTGGTGATTCTGAATATCCCACAGGAGGTAGCTGAGCGGTATCTCCCACCAATAGCAGTTTGCAGTCTTGACCCGATGTAACGTAACTTATAAGGTCATCCAAAAGAGAAGCATAGCCCGTAGAACCGTCTGTGCGGTCTGTAACCATGGAAGCCTCATCTACTATATATAAGGTGTTGTGGTTTTTGTTTGGTTTTAGCGTAAAGGTCAATCCGCCACCGCTTTTGGTTCTCAGAGCGTATATTTGTTTGTGTATAGTGTACGCTCTTTGTCCTGAATATTGGCTCATAATCTTGGCGGCGCGTCCAGTGGGTGCCATAAGAGTGGTAGAACCTTTTATCCCCTTAAATTCGTTTATAGTAGATACCAGAGCGGCTATTATGCTCGTTTTACCAGTACCTGCGAAACCTTTTAAGACAAAAACGCGAGAAAGAGCCTCTCCCTGAGAAAAAGCGGAGAGCATTTCCATGGCTTGTTCCTGCGAAGAAGAGGGCTGGTATGGAAATTTCCGTAAAAAAGTTTGAAAAAAAATGTCTCCGTTTCTCATATACTACATAAAATGTTAGAACAAAGGTACTGATTTAGACGCTAAAAAAAGTCATTTGAGCATCACTTTAAAAAATGATTGTACTTATAACACAAAAAAACTTTTTTTCCTGCATCTTTGTTGTGTGTAATGAGAAAAAAATTGTAGCTTTGCCAAGAAAATAAAAAACTATCATAATCATGAATTCATACCTTATAATCATTGTTGTAGTATTTGCTCTGGCAGCAATCTTCGCATTAATTAAGAAAAACCTTTTGGCAGCAGGACTTTGGGTGGTAATAGGACTTGGTACCTATTTGCTTACAGACTCTATCATGGCGCCTATTGCGTTCCAAGATGTTCGCGATGCGCGTTACTCAAAAGTTTTCAAAAGCCTTGAAGCAATAGGAGATGTGGAAAAACTTTACCGCACATCAAACAACAAGTTTGCTGGTTCTTTTGATGAACTTTACGCATTTATGGACACTGCAAAAGTGTACCTTACACAGACACGTGAGGTTTCTTATAAAGAATACAGTAAAGTATACCGCATTGATATAACAAAAGAGAAAAAGGTTACAGATACAGTAGCAGTAGTTTCAGTTTTGGAACACCTACGCAAAAACTACGAAAAATTTGCAGCTTATGAGGCAGCACATAACGGTTCTTACAAAGACCTTCGCTATGTTCCTGTTACCATAGAAGGACAGCCAAAAACTGAATTTGCAATATCTGCTGGTACAGTAGAACGTGGTAAAAACACCGTTCCAGTATTTGAGGTTAGCGTTAAAAAGAATGTTATCCTTTCAGACCAAAACCCTGACCTTTTGGCTAACGAAAATGCAGCCGTTGTAGGAGTAAAAGGAGATGTCATCAAAATAGGAGACATGACCGTTCCTACTACCGAAGGAAACTGGGGTAAAGAAGCGAAATAATTAACTTTTAATCCTTCCGAATATGGGTGGTACAGAACAGAATATCCTGTATGCAGACGCTGCCTTGGGTTCGGCGGAGATATCGCAAAAAGAATTAAGATTATCCATTGAGCTCAGTCTCAATGGATTTTCTTTTTCAGTGAGGGACATCACAGATAACGTCTTTTTGGCAGCAGGAAGCACATACATACGTTATGGCAGCTCATACCAAAGACTATTATCTTCTATAATAGACACCTTTGAAACGAAGGTGGAAGTAGCTTCATTGCGCTTTTCGCAGGTGGATGTTATCTACATGGACACCATGTTTACCATAGTACCCGAATATCTCTTTGACACGGCGCACGCGGTGGACTATCTTAGCTTTACCATGGGACGAGACATGAGCAGTGGCAATATCCGTACGCAAAAAGTAGAAAATATATCCTCAGTTTGCGTATTTACCACAGATGAGAAAATAAAAGACTATTTTTCTACCAGAAGCAGTCATGTAAATGAATATCACAGTATGGCCGTTTTTCTTGCAAATGTGCAGACGGAGCAAAGTGATGATACACAAATCCACGTCAATGTTACCGAAGGATATATGCAGGCGGTTGTTTTCTCTGCTGATAACCAATTAATGGTCGCTAATGTGTATGAACTGAAAGACAACAATTCATTTGCGTACTACTTGCTATCCTTATGCAACCAACTGAATGTAGATGAACGAAAAACGCCAATCACTTTTTACGGTAGTCCAGAAGAATACGTCAGACAACACGATGCCTTGTCGCGATATTTTATAAATAAAAGATTTGCCCAGAGGACAAAAGATGCCATTTTTTCTTCATCTTTGGACTGGGTAACCCAATACGAATACTTTAACACGCTTAATATCTGAACGCATGAGAATAATATCGGGACGCTGGAAAGGACGTTATCTTATAGCTCCGTCCAATCTGCCTGTGCGCCCTACCACTGACATGGCAAAAGAGGCATTGTTCAACATTTTGGGCAATATCTTTGATATGGACTCTCTAACGGTGATAGACCTATTTGCAGGAACAGGTAACATATCATATGAGTTTGCATCGCGTGGAGCATTATCGGTACGAAGTGTGGACATGGAACGCCTTTGTACTAAGTACATAGCCCAGACAGCCAAACAGTTAGAGCTTGACGGCGTGATATCTACCGTCAATATGGACGTTTTCAAATACATAGCAAAGACTCAAATGCAAGCCGATGTTATTTTTGCGGACCCTCCGTACAGCCTTTCTTCCGAGAAATACTCTCAAATAGTGGAAAATGTCTTTGCTAACGGGTTGCTAAGTGATGAAGGAGTACTTGTGGTGGAGCATCCAAAGGGAATAGACCTTTCGTCTTTTCCACAGTTTACCCGGATGAGAAAATACGGTACTGTTCATTTTAGTTTTTTTGAACATCCTTCTGAGGATGATGAAGAGCAAAATGATGAAGAATAATTTATAGCACTCAGTGATGAGTGCTTTTTTTTTGCATTAAAAATTGCTTTTATGATAATAATTTATTATATTAGTAAAACAAAAAAACGAAAAAATGACAGAAAGAGAAAAAAAACAATCGCAGAAAAGAGCCGTAGAGGCACTTTTAGAAAAGGGAATAGATATAGAGATAAAACACCGCAGTATTCTCAGGTACATAGTTCCAAAAACAAAATGGCACGTCAGCCCACCGACATTGGGTGTGTTGTACGGCATGGCGGGTGAATTTGCTCAAATGGAAATGGAGGAGGAAAAAATAGATTTACAACCGCTGAACTATGGTTTTGCTTTGGCAAGAGAAAATGCGGAAAACCTTTCCCGTGCATTGGCTGTGTCATTCATAGGAGGAAGAATGAGCATGGGAATAGTGGGCAGATTGGTGGCTCGTTACTTGATGTGGCACATGACCCCAGCTGAGATGTTTGCGGCAGTGGTTAGTGTCATTACTATGAGTGGTACTGCGGATTTTATCAACTCTATCAGATTGATAAAGGGCATTCGCCTCACCGAGGCAAAGGGTCGGGTAGAGTAGGTTGCATACGAGGTTTGCGTAGCCCGTGGGGTATGGAAGCGGCTGTTTGCTCTCATTTTCATTGGCAGAGAGAGTATTTGCTTTGGGGTGTTTCGTGGCAAAATGTGCAGATGATGCTCTTGGATATGCCTTCTGCGGTGTATGATGATGAGGGAGATGAGGTAGATACAGATGACCCTGAGCAGGTAAAGGCTTATATAGCTTCTTTAAAATGAAAAAAGCCGGTCTTTCAGACCGGCTTTTTTGCGTATATGCGGATGTTATTTGCTAAGAGCAGCGATGATGTTTTCTGCTATTTCTATGCCTATTTTATCCTGAGCGTCTGTGGTAGATGCTCCAATGTGAGGAGATAGAGATGTTTTTTCATTCATCAGTATGTGTACGTTTGGAGTAGGCTCGGTAGCGAATACGTCAAGTCCTGCGCCTGCTACTTTGCCAGATTCTATGCCTTGAAGTAGTGCAAGTTCATCTACCACACCTCCGCGGGCTGCATTGATGATGATGACACCGTCTTTCATCTTGGCGATAGCCTGAGCGTCTATAAGTGGTTTTTCCTGTGATGGAACGTGAAGAGAGATAAAATCTGCGTTTTTATACACTTGTTCCAGAGTGGAAGGTTCTATGGAGAAAGATACTTTCTGTCCGTCAAAGAAATCCATGGTAATAGTTACCGCTGTGGTTATGAATGGGTCATAGAACATGACTTTCATTCCCATGCCGATAGCTTTTTTAGCCAATGCTTGTCCGATGCGTCCAAAACCTATAACACCTAAGGTTTTGCCTTGTAGTTCTTTACCTTTGGCGTATTTCTTTTTCAGCCCTGCAAAGTTGGATTCTCCTTCCAAAGGCATTTGGTTGTTGGAATCACACAGCATACGAGCCACGCTTAGCATGTGTCCCATAGCCAGTTCTGCTACTGATATTGACGAAGCGGCAGGGGTGTTTACAACTGTGCGTCCTATGCTACGGGCGTATGCTACATCTATGTTATCCATTCCTACTCCAGCGCGTCCTATCACTTTAAGTGCTGGGCAAGCGTCTATGAGGTCTTTGCGTACTTTGGTGGCTGAGCGTACTGTCAGTGCGTCTATTTTGTTTTCGTTTATGTACTGAGCCAACTGCTCTTGTGGTACGTTTTCGGTGATTACTTCTATGCCAGCTGTTTTGAATTTATCTATGCCGGCATTTGACATTCCGTCGTTTGCTAATACTTTCATTTTATTATTTTTCTTGGGCTAATTGTTGCATTACGTCTATAAGAACTTGAATGTTCTCTTTGGTCATTGCGTTGTAAATAGAAGCGCGGTATCCTCCCACTGAGCGGTGTCCTTTGATGTCGCGGATACCAGCCTTAGAGCATAGCTCTGCAAAACGGTCTGTGTATTTCTCAGGGTCGTTAAGGACGAATGTTACGTTCATGTTAGAACGGTCTTCTTTTTTAGCGACAGCTTTGAAAAGAGGGTTGCGTTCTATTTCGTCATACAGCATGGCAGCTTTTTCCTCGTTGTATTTTTCGGCAGCGGCTACTCCTCCACGGTTTTTGAGGTAGCGAAGGTTTAGCATAGCCATGTAGATAGCCATAGTGCATGGTGTGTTGTACATACTATCGTTTTTGATAGCTATTTGGTAGTCAAGCATTGATGGAATATAACGTCCGCTCTTGCCCAGTATTTCGTCTTTTATTATTACCAAAACAGCACCTGCTGGTCCTACGTTTTTCTGTGCGCCAGCATAGATGAGGTCAAACTGTGATACGTCTATCGTTCTGGAAAAAATATCGGATGACATATCGCAGACCATAGGTACTGGACTTTTTGGGAAGTGTTTTATCTGAGTACCGAATATTGTGTTGTTGGATGTGCAGTGAAAATAGTCAGCATCCGCAGGTACGGTGTAATCGGCAGGTATGTATGTGTAATTGTCTTCTTTTGAAGATGCCACGCATACAGCGTTGCCTATGCCTTTGGCTTCTTTGAAAGCTTTGTTTGCCCATGTGCCTGTGTCAAGGTATGCTCCATAGCCGTCTTTTGTCAGTAGGTTCATAGGGATTCTTAGAAATTCCATACTGGCTCCTCCTTGAAGAAAGAGAATGGAATAACCATCAGGAACATTCAAAAGCTCTTTTACCAATGATTTGGCTTCGGAGAGAACATTCATAAATTCTTTACTGCGGTGTGATATTTCGGAAATAGATGTACCTGTTCCTTCAAAATCCAAAACGGCGTCTGCCATTTGTTTTACTACTTCATAGGGCAATGTAGATGGCCCTGCACTAAAATTGATTTTACGCATTTCTTTGTGAGTTATTTATGAATCCTTCTTGTTTTATAATGCATACAAATATCCGATATAATTTTAAAAAAAACGTCAAAAAATAATTGATTTTTATCCCACTTTTCATGTCGTATATCGAAAATAATGAGGTTTACACCTTAAATTATTGTTTTTCTTTCATAAAAGTGCATTTTTGATATAAATGACAACTCATGAAAATGAACGATTATTCATTTTTATGTTTTTTTGAAAAATGTTTTGCAGTATGAAAAAATGTTTTACATTTGTGATATTAAAATGATATTAAAATAATTTACAATTTAAAACGTTTATAATATGAAAACACAAGAAATGGAATTCAAAGGCATGTGTCTCTCTGGATTTTTGATGCTTTTGGTATTTTTTCTGCTGATAGCAGGCGGAGTATGCTCATTCGTCTTTCTTATGGATGATGGATGGATGCCATTAGGCATAACGCTGGGTATATTATCTATACTTTTGGCTGTAACAACATTGGGTGGTTTTATCATGGTAGAACCCAACGAAGCTCGTGTGGTTATGTTCTTCGGTAAGTACGAAGGTACTTTTACCAAAAACGGATACTACTGGCTAAACCCTTTCAACAACGCTTACAAGATACCTCTGAAAGCTCGTAATCTGGACGCAGACCCTATCAAAGTGAACGACAAAACTGGTAATCCTATAATGATAGGACTGGTTATGGTATGGAAAGTGAAAGACACCTACCGTGTTATGTTCAACATTGACAACGATGTAAACGCCACAGCCGGAGTAGCTACCACAGCTTCTGGACGTATGAGAGTTTATGAAAACTTTGTCAAAATACAAGCCGATGCAGCTCTTCGTCGTATAGCAGGCGAATACGCTTATGACAACATAGACGGTCATGATGAGGTAACGCTCCGCTCTTCTGGCGATGTGGTACAGCAACGTTTGGAGCACGCTATCTCTGAAAGTCTTGAAATAGCAGGTATAGAAGTAGTGGAAGCTCGTATATCTCATTTGGCTTATGCTCCTGAGATAGCAGCCGTGATGCTTCGCCGTCAGCAGGCAGATGCTATCCTTTCTGCACGTCATAAGATAGTGGAAGGTGCTGTCAGCATGGTCAAAATGGCAATAGATAAACTTTCAGAAGAGGAAGTGGTGGAGCTGGACGAGGATAAAAAAGCAGCCATGGTATCTAATCTTTTGGTGGTACTGTGCGCAGACGAAGCGGCTCAGCCAGTTTTGAACACAGGTACTCTTCATCAGTAATCATTATATAATAAGGAATGAGAAGAACATTTGCTTTTTTGGCGGTAATCATCATAGGTGTTTACCAGATAATAGAGCGCTGGGGTACTTCACGGGTGTGGATAATAATGGTGGTGATGAGTTTTTTCATATTCATTTGGGGATGTTCTCTGTATCTGAATAGAGAAAAAGTATCGGTTTTTTTACATCGTTTGTTCACCTTTTCTTTTACAAAAGAGGATATATTTACTGAAAGTGAAGATAAAAAGAGTAAATTCACTACAAAACGTTCCATAGGAGATAAGATAGCCACTGCATTGCATGGCGTGATGGCAGTATGTGCCTTTTTGGGAAGTATAGCAGGTGTCATCTGGTATATAAAAACAGGGGATGCACAAAACGAAACTGTCAAGATGTTATTAGGTGTATCATGTGTGTGCTGGGTGCTATTGGCTGTTTTCAGACGCAGAAAACGATATTCGGGACGAGTTAAAAGGTTTTTAAGTAGAAGAAGATAATGGCAGAAAAAAGTAAAAATAAAAATTTTGTCTTGCGGGTGGATGCGGATACTATGGAAGCTCTGGAAAAATGGGCAGCCGATGAGTTCCGCTCTGTCAATGGACAGTTGCAGTGGATAATAGCCGATGCTCTGCGCCGAGACAAACGCACTCCGCATCCGCCTAAGTCTGCCAATGATTCACAAATGGAATAGTGATTGTGTTTTTATAAAGATTAAAGCCTCTGCGAGTAATCGTGGAGGCTTTTTTATGTGAAATTGTGTTAAAATTAAAAAAAAGTTTTATTTGTGGCTTTTTTCTTTACATTTGTCATGTAAAACGTTTTACGTAAATAAAAATTAATTAAAATTTTATTAAAATGAAAAAAATATTTGTAATTTTACTCACAGCACTGATGAGTGTTGGGGTAAGTAGTAATGCTTATGCGTATGTTGATGGTGATAATCCAGATGGTACAGCTGAGGCTTGCGAAAAATGTGGCGTATGTACTTTTAGGTATAACGAAAAGCTGGTAAGTATGCCATGTTGGGAGGGAAGTCATGATTTTAAATTGGATTGCACTCCAGAAGATGCAGGTGATTGCTGTTGTGATCCAATGCAGATAGATACCTCTAACTGTCATTGTACGTATGATTATGCATAGTTACTTTTGACATGGTCAGCCTCTATGTTGGAGAGCCTTGTTTCGGCTGGTATTTCTCTATGTACACTAATTAAATAAATATATTATGAAACTAAAAACCACTTGCTTAATTTACAGCGCAGTTATACTTATATGCACTGTATGTAGTTGTGGTGGTAAAAAACCGTCAGCTGTATCAACAGCTGATGGCTTTTCTACTATCAAAATAAATGAGATAGAACAGACTGATATTAATCTGTCTGATGTGTGCGATAGTATAGAATATGTAAAATTAGAGACAAATGAAAAATGTCTTATAGGGTATATAACCAAAATAATTCCTATTGGTGATTCTCTACTGGTGGTAGATAAAGAAACAGCCAGAAAAATATTTCTATTTGACGGTAGTGGTAAGTTTATTCGCCAGATATCCCAAAGAGGAGAAGGTCCACAGGAATATGAGATAATAACAGATGTTGCTGTCAATAATAATCAAATATGTATAATAGATGGGGCTCGGCTTAAATTGTTATTGTATAATATAGATGGTACGTTTATCAAAAGTATTAGATTGGATTATAATGTTAACAAAATAGAGTATTCAAGCAAGGATATGTTAGCAATGTATTTTTGGAGTAATAATAAAAGTACGTTAGCTAAAAATGCTGAGTCTCCTACATTGGGCGTATATGATTTGAATGAAGAAAAATTAATTGGGACACATTTATGGCATGATAATAGAATAAATACAACATTTATAATGATGTGTCTTAATACTTTGCACCCTGATGTTGATGGCGGTACATATTTTTTTAAAGATATGTGTGATACAATATATAACGTTAAAAAAGATGTAGTCTCAAAATCAATATTTATTGATTTTGGTGATGTTCATAGGAACTCACAAAAAGAATATGCTGAAATGGCATGTAATACTAGTGCTGAAAACATTAAAGAAATGTTTAATTTAAAAAGACAAATGCCTTTTTATATGATAAATAGAGCAATTACGGGCGGTGATTTCTTTATAGCATTATTTAATAGCAAAGGTATGTCTCAGATTTTATTGTATAACAAAAAAACAGGTAATGTAAAACTATCACATCTGAAGAAAAACGGAGGCTTTGGTATTAAAAATGACATAGATAAGCTATCCAGTTTTAACATGTATGCAGCTGATAAAGAACATGTTTATGGTACTCTGAGTACAGAATTGTTGCTTTTACCACTCACAAAACTTGAATTACCAAAGTCTCTTGATAGCCTCAAAGCCATAACAAAGGAAACGGATAACCCTATCATAGTCAAATTCAAAATTAAAATTTTTTAAGCCATGAAAAACGCATTGATAGTAATTCTCACTGTTCTTTTGGCGGGGAGCGTGGCACTAAACGTGTTATCTTCCGCACCAAAACCTCAGAGCGATATTCAGGTGGATGAGCCTATGGATAGTCTTATGCAATACAAGGCTATTTTGGAACTTCTCACTTCGTCTTCTAAGGCTCAGTTTAGATATTCAGGACATATATTCAAAGACTTTACGGTCAAGGATATAAATAATAATGAAGTTCCTTTTTCTTCTCTTTTGGATGAAAATAACTCTGTGATATTCAAGTTTTCTAAGTACAACTGTTCCGTCTGCATAGAAAAAGAGGTGGAAAGATTGGCTAAGCTGTCTGAAAAAGTGGGAGAGAACCGTATTATAATCCTTTCCGAAGGGCATAGCATACGTGAAACTTTGGCTTTCGTACAGGATAGAAAACTCAATATTAAGGTGTTTACTATCCCTGTTGGAGCTATGGATGATGTTATGGAAAAAGAAAATATGCCTTTTGTTTGCATTATGAACAGGGATATGAAGGCTGATATGTTTTTTATTCCTATAAAAGAGATGAAAAGCTACACAGATAGTTATCATGACATTATATTTGACAGATATTTAAAAAATTAATTTTTTTGTTTGTAAAACGTTTCAAAAGCCTCTGCGAGTAATCGTGGAGGCTTTTTTATGTTAAATAAAAAATAATTTACGAATGGAGTATCATTTGAAGAAAAATTATTATATTTATATAACCCAAACAAAATAATAACAAAACATTTTTTCTCAAACCAATATAAACTATAATTAGAATGAAAAATTCACAAAAACAACAACTCACTCGCGTTGGGGTATTTTACGATGGTAACTACTTCTATCACGTGAGCAATTATTATTTTTACAGCCACCCTCGCCATGCACGCATCAGTATATCTGGACTGCATGAATTTATCCGCGAAAAAGTATGTGAAATGGAATTTCCCACTGCTCCCTATGATGAGATTCAGCGTTGCAGGGTGGTAGATTCTCACTATTTCCGCGGTCGTCTAAGTGCCAAGGAAGCATCCTCGCGAGGCAATATTCTTTATTACGACCGCCTTTTTGACGATGTTCTTATGGCACAAGGAGTAACCACGCATTATCTGCCGGTGAAGAGTTTTGACGGCAAGAAAGAAGAAAAAAGTGTGGATACATGGCTGTCCTTGGAGGCATATGAAATGGCTATGTTCAAAAAATTTGACGTAGTCGTTTTGATAGCTTGCGACGGAGATTATGTCCCTTTGGTACGCAAATTATCTTCTTTGGGCATAAGAGTGATGCTGTTGGCATGGGATTTTGAATACAAGGACGATGCTGGTTTTTCACGTATTACACGCACCAGTCAGGATTTGATAAGTGAGGTGGCTTACCCTCTTGTGATGACTTATGAAATAGGAGAAGAGGAACATAGCGATAACGATATCATAAATGCACTTTTTGTTCCGCCAACACCTACATCTATAATAAATGAAAACATCAATGGCGCAGAGGCACCAGATTATGTGGAAGAACCAAATGATGACGTGTATACAGGAGAAATATTGTCCTTGAAAAAAGGTTATGGTTTTATCCGTTATGAACCTAATAATTTGTTTTTTCACTGGACGTATGTCATTCAGGGGGATTTTAACACACTTAGTGAAGGAGATGAAGTGAAATACCGTTTGGCTCGTAACAATATGGGAGCTCTTATAGCTGTGGATGTAGAGTGTGTTGGTGTTACCCAAGATGATATTTAGCATTTTAATCAACCTAAAAAAAGCCATTTTGCACATCTATAACACGTTAAGCATTGATATTGAGTGTTAAAGTCTTTAATGAAAGTTAAGAAAGACATTTTAATTCGTATCTTTGCCTGGTTATAATGGTCACTATGGCTTTTTTATTTGAAATCCGTAGTGGTATTTTGAATTAATATTTAAACTATGATTAAAATGACAAAATCTCTGGTACTTAAATGCTTAGCATTTACAGTTTCAGTAATTTTAGTCGGATGTAGCAAAGAAGCCTCAACTGATGACCAAGGGTAAATATCGTTATCTCTTGCCACAGATGTAGCTATGTCATCATCTGCAAATGCCCAAACCAAAGCAGATCCATCAGTCTCAGCATCCGAATTTAAAGTCCGTGTTGAAAACACGAAAGCAGAAGTCCTACGCACGTGGGATTCTTATTCCGATGTACCAGCTCAGATAAAAATGGTACCGGGAAGTTACAAATTAGTAGCGTGGTACGGTGGAGAAAACCTGCCTGCATTTGAATCACCTTATTATTATGGTGAGAGTAAAATAGCTGTTACCGCTGGCAACAAAACCGAAACAGCCATTACAGCAAAGCATGCAGGAGCACGCGTATTTGTGGATTTCAAAGAAAGTTTTGCTTTTAACTACAAACGTTATTATGTGGAACTGAAAACAACGGGAGACTCTCTTCGTTACACTGCTGATGAAAAACGAGGAGGTTACTTTACGCCCGGTACATTGCGAATGCGTTTTTGCTTGGTAAAAGAAAATGGCGATTCTGTAAACTATGTGTCTGACAAGACAATAGCTCTTTCGGCTCGTGATTCTTACACCCTTCACATGGATGTATCAAGCAATACAGGCGGTGCGTCTATCACCATTGTTACAGATGATGGTACTAACGACACTACCATAGAGGTAGAAATACCTGGGCTTACTCTTCCAAAAGCAGCACCAGTGGCTACCCCTACCGGATTTACTCTTGGAGGAGCTATAAACACCACTGAGGGTATTTCAAAAACAGCTTCTATGGCTCTTAAAGCTCCTGGTGGACTTAAAAACGTTTATCTTAAAACAGCGTCTACATATTTGCAGTCATTGGGTTGGCCAGCGCAGATAGACCTTATAAATGGAGCCTCTGAGTTCAAAACATTACTTAAAAATTCTGGTGTGTCATGGAGCTCAGAACTTGATGATGCTCAAATAGCAGCTAAGACATATAAGTCTGTATTTGTGAATTTTGCAAATCTTATAAAGAACATAAATAACATTTCAGGTAGTGCTGAAACTTCTTCTTTTGAAGTGGTGGCAGTGGATAATTTCGGACAGACTAACTCATCGGCAAAGTTTGATGTAGTGGTATCACCAGTGGCTTTTTCTCTGGTAACACCTACTTCTGGTAATGTTTTTGCCAAGAGTGCTGAGTTTGTGATGAACTATAATTCTGAACGTGGCGTTCCTTTGGTACAGGTACTTAGCGGTAGCGAATGGACTACCCCAGCACAACATGTGGTGTCTAATACAGCTGGTAAGTATGTATGCCGAATAGATGGACTTTCTCCTGAGACATCTTATTCTTTCCGTGCGCTGATGCACTCACATGTGCCTTCACAGGTATACACTTTCACAACAGAAAAAACGTCCCAAGTGCCAAACAACACTATGGACCAATGGAATACAACATCCAGAACGTACAAATATGCTCTTTTGACTCAAACTATAAAGACTGTTCATCCATATGCTTCGGGTGAAACAGATATTTGGTGGGCTACACGAAATCCAGCATCTACCAGTCAGACTTCTGGTTATACTAATATATATTGTTCCAATAACGGAACAACTAATGTAGATGTTAATGGCAATACTGCTGCTCAGATACAAACAACAGCATGGGGAAGTTTTAATACGTCAATAGTCAATGGAGGAGGTACCAAGAAAAACAAAACAGCTGGTGTTCTTTTCATAGGCTCGTATAACTTTACGGTGGATTCAGACCAATATTTAACTGGAGAAACCATGACACAAAGCAAAGGTTTTGCTTCGCGTCCAGCTACATTTAATTTCCGTTATATGTACGCTCCGCTAAATGCTGAGAGTTTCCATGCTTATGCTGTTTTGGAAGACCGTTCATCTGGTACTACCAAAGAAATAGCACGTGCCGAAATAACAAGCGGTACGGCTTACAGCAGTATGACTCAGGCTTCTATACCTTTTGTATATAACGAAACAAACAAATATTTAAGAGCAACTCATATATCTATCTTCTTTATATCATCTACTGCGGATACTCCATCCACAACCAACAGCGGTACCAGCTCAATGCACTACGGTAGCAAACTTACCGTGGATGATATAACTCTGGGATACGATTTCTAATAACTGAAATGAAAAAAAATCTATTATGAAAAGAATAGCACAAATATTAATTGCAACTGCCACACTGGCTTTATCGGTGGTATCATGCGAAAAGACTGCCATTAAACCAGAAGAGACAAAAGAGGGAACATTCTCTTTGAACTTAAAGGCGGAAGGCGATTTTGTTACCGTTAGTAACACAAAAGCAGCTACTAAGGCTACTCCAACACTTGCAGATTTTGCAGTAGAACTTAAAAATGTGGACGGCTCATACTACAAAAAATGGGATTCATACACATCAATACCTGAAATAGTATCTTTACCAGCAGATAATTATACTATAAC
Organism: Flavobacteriales bacterium; assembly: GCA_028709885.1. Classification (GTDB taxonomy): domain Bacteria; phylum Bacteroidota; class Bacteroidia; order Flavobacteriales; family UBA1820; genus Merdimorpha. The sequence goes on along the minus strand of JAQUTH010000028.1, from coordinate 3,367 downwards.
AGCAGCCAATGGAACTCTTAAAGAAGCCGCATGGGAAGCTCCTTATTTTTTAGGAAGTAGAAATTTCACGGTATCTATACAAGAATTATCCAGTGTACAGCTGATATGTAAACTTGCAAATGTGAAGGTAACTATGGGCTTTTCCCAAGAATTCCTTTCCCAGCTAAAAGAAGTTAAAGCTGTGGTATCAAACGGAGCAAGCGGTATTCTTGAATTTTCATCTACTGAAACACGTGCTGGATACTTCTCAGTGCCTTCCGACGGTGTACTTACAGTTACCGTTATAGCAAAACGCGTATCTAACGACGCTACTGTCCAGGAGACATTGCGTCTAACAGAGGTGGAAGCTCGTCAATGGCACAAGATAAATGTAGGAGTGGCTACATCGGGTTCATCTTCGTTTGAACTAACAATAGACGACTCACTTATAGAAAAGGACGATGATGTATTCATCCCAGACGGAGATGATATTATAGATAATGGAGGAGATGACGGCAACTGGGGAGATGACACAGACCCAACACCTCCCACAGACCCAGATGAAAAAGCAGCTCCTTCTATTACAGGTGCATCTTTCAATGGTACTGCCTTTGATATAACTAAGGCTGTTAATATAGCAACAGCAGAGGCAGACGGTTGTACATTGGATGTGCGCATTAAGACAGCAGACAATACCGTAACTATTCAAAACTTGTTTGTTACCATAAATGCACCTACAATACCGGATGTAATGCTTGAAGAATTGGGACTTTTGGGAGAGTTTGATATGGCAAACTTAGACCCAACTTCTACAACATATTCCACTTTGTCAAATGACCCTATCAATCTTATAGACCCGTCAGACCCAGTTAAAGGAAAAAATGATTATACTTTTTCGGTAGGTAAGTTCATGTCTATGTTGGCAGGTCTTGGCACAGGTACTAACCAATTTAATATTAGAGTGGTAGATTCTAATGCTAAGACATCTTCTGCTACTCTTACAGTGAATATCACTGAATATTAACTAAGACCCAATTTTGATAAAAACAAAAATGAAAATAAAAAATATATTATCTATTGCTGTACTCTTGCTTTTGGGATTAACTACTTCGTGTATGAAGGGTCCTGATGGGAATACAACTACTCCTGCATCGGAGGTAGGGTATCTCTCTTTGGAGTTAGCAAGTGATAATGTTGTGGTAGAAGCAAAGTCTGACCCAAAGATTTATGCTGTAACCATAGCGCAGACTGACGGCACAGTGGTGGAAAGTTATCCAGACCACACAGCCATGCCTTCTAAAATAAAACTAAAAACAGGTACTTATAAACTTTCTGCATCATGCGGAACAAATGTAAATGCAGGTTTTGACACTCCATATTATTATGGCGAAAAACAGATAACTATTACCTCTAATTCTACTTTGGTAGAAACACTAACCTGCTCGTTGGCAAACATAAAGGTAACGGTTACCTTCTCAGATGTGATAAAGTCTAATTTTAGCACTTATGACGTTGTTATAAATAACGGTGAAACAGGTATCATCACCTTTACCAAAAATGATGAAGGAAAAAATGGATACCTTAAAGTGCCAGCATCTGAGAATAAGACTATTGTCTGGAACCTCAATCTGGTAAATAATCAAGGCGTAATATATACCGCCAACAAAACCATTACTGGAGTAAAAGCTCGTGATTTTTACAAATTCCACTTTGATATAAACCAAGATGCTACTGATGACGAAGGTGCATTTGGTATAGAAATATCGGTAGATGATAAATTGGATGAAAAAGACCATAGTTATGACATCAATTTGAAGAAAAAATCTGCTCCTGTCATCACAGGACGTGATTTTGATATTGCATCGGCTATTATGGTAAATGAAACAGTACGTGGAGCAAATGCTTATGTCAATGTCGTTTCAGCAGCTACACTGCAAGACCTTTCAATATCTCACAACAGTGATTATATTGCGTCATTGGGCATACCAAAGAACATATCTTTCGTTACTGCATCTGCTTCTGAATTAGCAACAGTTACAGCGCAAGGTATAACATTCCAAAATGATATAATAGACCAAGGCTCTGTTTGGGTAGATTTCTCTACATTGGCAAATAAACTGCCGCTGGGAGAATACAAGATAACATTGATAGCTTATGACGCACAACGTCAGGAGACACGCCAGACTATCACTATCAATGTGATACCAGACCAAGACCATATGGCTCTTTCGTCAGATCCATGGGGAGAGTTTGCCACAGTAGTAGGACAATGGAATACAGTAACTTGCCCTGAGGGACTAACTTTCCAATATCGTGCAGATGGCAGTGAAACATGGACTAATGTTCCGACATCTTCTTTGACTTATGACAACACCAATAAGAAGATAACAGCCAAGATACATTCTCTGAATCCATCCACCAAGTACTATTTCCGTACATACAGTACATCATTTACTGGTACTACTGAAATGTCATTTACTACCGAAACGACACCGGGAATCCCTAATATGAATTTTGATAGTTGGACACAAAATAGTAATAAATGGTATCCAAATGCCGATGCTTCAAACTCATACTGGGCTACTGGTAATGAGGGAACAGCTTTGGCAGGTAAGGGCAGTATAACTCAGCCATCAGATGATGCAGTATCAGGAAAAGCAGCTTGCATGACAAGTGTTGGTGGCGTTATGGTGGCAAAACATGCCGCTGGTAACCTTTACATAGGAACATACAGCACTAATCTGTCAAACCCACGTGCCAGCGCAGTATTTGGTCGTCCTTATACTGGGCGTCCGGTAGCTCTGAAAGGTTGGTTCAAATACCATCCAGAGCTTATTTCCATAGATAAAGATAATCTACACGCAGACCAAGTAGGCAAGTTGGACAAATGTCATATTTACATCATCTTGGAGGATTGGGGAGGATCAACTACCCGTCCAGACAATCCTACTCAGATAGCATACGGGGAAATGAAGACAGATGAGGAGGTAACGTCATATCGCCAGTTTACCATACCTTTGACATACTACAATACAAAGACCAAACCTACTCACATAACCATAGGCGCTACCACCAGCCATTTGGGAGGTGATTTCTGCGGAGGAGTGGGTTGTACGTTGTATGTAGATGAATTTGCTCTGTTGTTTGATGATGAACAGTAAGAAAAAAGAATATAGACAATAAGGTTATAATCACCAAAAAAACTCGGCTGCCGATGCAACCGAGTTTTTGAGGTAAAATACAGATGTATGAAAAAAATACTCCTTTTAGTAACAATGCTACTATTGCCTTTGCTTGAAATATTGGCACAGCCTGTGGTTTACTCCGAAGATACTCTTGTGGTACCTAAGGAAAATGAGCAGGTTACACTCAAAAAAACGAGTAGAAG
>JAQUTH010000149.1 GCA_028709885.1 Flavobacteriales bacterium | reverse complement strand
AGGAAAAACACGGTGATTTTAAGATAATATTAACCGGAGGAGATACAGCACATTTGTCTAAAAGATTAAAAAGTGCCATATTTGCAAAGCCCAATTATTTATTGGAATCACTATATGTAATATTGAAACATAATATTAAAACATGCGAAAGCTTATAACAGTTATATTCTCTTTTTGTGGAGCAGTTGCCATGGCACAGACATCCACAGAGCAATACAACACTTATTCACCTTATTCTATATTCGGTATAGGACAAAAAAGATTTAATGGTACAGCTGAAACCCAGAGTATGGGAGGTATAGGCGTGGCTTACTCTATGGTAGGAATAACTAACGCTGTAAACCCAGCAGCACTATCACAAATACGCCAGACTGTGTACACACTGGGTACAACAGCAGAGTCTATCCATTACAGTGATGGTAAACAGACTGGTACCAGTACCGATGCTTATTTTGACTACCTTATATTTTCAGTCCCACTTAGCGGAAAATCTGGTGTTCAGTTCGGATTGGCCCCATACACAGTAACTGGATATTCGGTGTATTCAGAGGATTCTTTACTGGTAGACGGTAGTTACAAAGGTCTTTTGAATTATTTTTCAGGAAATGGAGGAGTTAATATGGTGTATCTCTCAGGAGGATATGAATTACTTAAAAATTTCAGCATAGGTGTCAATGCAGCGTATCTTTTTGGAACAATAGACCGTAGTTCTTATAACTATGTAGAAGACCGTCTTACCAATACCAAAATATGGGAAAGTAATTGGATAAATGGATTCAAATTCAAATTTGGTCTTAACTATAATTTCAAACTAAAAGAAGATATGCGTATGTATTTAGGAGCTACATACGAATTTTCGGCAGGACTGAAAACAGACCGCACTTATAGCGAATATGCCGTAACATCTTATGATGATGAGTATGATGAGGATAATCCACAGAACTACCAAGAGTCTGGAACATATCATTTCAGCATTCCTCAAACATTGTCGGTAGGAGTGGGTGTTGGAAATATTAAACGCTGGTATATAGGACTTGAAGGAGAATATACCGCAAAACCAGATTGGGATAAAGTGGATTATATCCGTACAGATGCCTCTTATCAGTCTGGCAAACGCATAGCATTGGGAGGTAATTACATACCTAACTATAACTCTACAAACTCATATTTTTCACGCATACGTTATTCGGCAGGTGTGTATTACAGTCAGGCAACTTACCAAATGCGTGAACAGTCTATCAATGATTATGGCGTAACTCTCGGTGCAGCACTGCCAATGACCAAGATAGAGACACAGACTATGGCTATATCAAACTTTAACATATTTCTTAATTACGGTGTAATAGGAAAAGAAAAGAGAGGTCTTGTAAAAGAAAATTATTTCAAAATAGGTATTTCTTTTGCATTAAATGACCGTTGGTTCTTAAAACAAAAATATTATTAGTATCTTTGCAAATGTTTAAGCACTCATAAACACAACAGTTATACAATGAAAAAATTATTTTTATTACTGATAATGGGTACAGTTTCTGTTATGTACAGCCCATTATATGCACAGGAGGAGGAAACAACAGACAATTCATCTGAATGTCAGACAAAAGAGTCTATTTACTTTGAGTATTTCAAGGCAAAAAACTATAAAGACGCTTTTCCAGACTGGTTATACTTGTACCAAAACTGCAAGAACATAAACGCTCTTCACTATCTTTATGGAGCTAAAATGTTGCAGTCATTCATAGATGATGCACCAACAGGAGCAAAAACAGAAGAGTATAAAAAACTCCTTATGGAAGTGTATGATGCACGTCTAAAAAACTATCCAGATGAACGCCCTGGTTATGTCAAAGGACAGAAAGCCATAGATATGATGAAATACCATATTGGCAAACCAGAAGAAGTGGTAGCCCTTATCAATGATGTTATAGCAACATCTGACGCACGCATACCAGACGGAGAAAGCATAGATGCGGTGGTTTTGGATTATTATTTCCAATTAGCTATGAGTTTGTATGAATCAAAGACATACACCATAAGTGAAATGTTTGACATATACGAAGAAATATCAGACGTCCTATCTACCAGCCATGACGCATTGGAAATAGAATACAATAATCTAACATCTGACTCTACACGCCAATACACTGCTCAGGAAGCAAAACGCGTACGCCAGCTCAAAGGTCTTTTGACAAATAACGAAATAGTAACAGGAAACATGGAAGCCCGCATACAGCCTATCGCTACATGTGAAATGCTTACCAAGGTGTTGACCGCAGACTTTGACGCTAACCAGAATGACAAAGATTGGCTTCGTAAATCAAGTACCCTTCTTCAAAACAAAGAGTGCTTTACCAGTCCAATATATATGAAAATATCTGAGGCGTATTACAAACTTGACCCTACTGCACGTGCAGCACGTGGTCTTGCTCAGATGGCATACACCAAAAACAATTTTGCAAAAGCAGCAGAATACTTCAAGGCAGCAGCCGAATTGTCTTCAACACAGGCAGACCGTGCGCGTAACAGCATGAACCTTGCCAACTGCTACTACAAGATGGGACAGAAATCAAACGCACGTGCAGCAGCACAGTCAGCTCTTGCCATAGACCCTAAAATGGGTGAAGCATGGCTTTTGATAGGACACATGTACGCATCCAGCGCTAACGAGTGCGGTTCTACCGAATTTGAAAAACGTGCAGTACACTATGCAGCAATAGAGGTGTTCCGTCGTGCACTGTCCAGTTCAAATCAAAAAGTGGTAGATGCTGCACGTAAATCCATAGCATCATCATCTGCCATGGCACCAGACAGAACTATGATATTCCAACAAGGTATGGCAGGCAAAAGTCTTCACATAGGATGCTGGATAGGTGTAAACGTAACAATACCATCACTATAATTTATTGGTGAGGTAATACCTCTGTATGAATTTAGTAAAAACAATACATATCATATTAAGCGTTGCAGCTCTTTCGGGGGCTGCAATGTTTGTTTCGTGTAAAAATGACGAAGCAGACGTAGACCGTCTTTTAGCAGACCAAAAACCTTTGCCCACCGAAATAGAAAATTACTACATGGAACGCTGTGATTCTGGCATGATAACCATGCGAATGTCAGCTGGAAAAGTAGTGATAGAACAATCTCCCTCGGACAGAAATGTAACAGACAAAAAAGGCTCTGGCGGTATTCTTATCATTTCTTATAAAAAAGGAACAGACAGCGTAGAGGTAAAACTCACATCTAACTCAGCAATAGAACACGGTTCATCTGGACTATCCGAAGCAATAGGAAATGTAATAGTATCCACTGCCGAAAAAGACTCCATACTGACAGAACGCCTCATCTGGGATAAAGAAAAACACATTTTTTATACCGACAACTTTGCACGGATAGTACGTTCAGGAGATGTTATGTTGCCTAAAAAAGGTTTCAAAGCCGATGAAAATTTCCGTTGGTATCAACTTTTCAATAGTTCTGGCGAATTAAGCATTGATGATTCGCTATCTTCATCAAGACCATCTTCTCCGGTAGAAGATAATGCAGAAGAAACACCTTCGCCAGTTGTTTCTCCGGCAGCACAGGTTAATTCTACACCACAACTTCCCAATAATGTAAAAAATAATCAGCCAGCTAAAACTAAAAAAGAAGATGATGGAATATGGCAGAATAAACCAGTCCTTAAAAACGGAGTACCTATAATAGAAAACAACGAACCATCTACAAAACCAGACGACCCTTACGCCAAATAATCACTGAACAGTGAACACAGATGTTATCATCATAATAATAAGCCTTTTGCTATCCGCTTTTTTCTCGGGTAT
>JAQUTH010000027.1 GCA_028709885.1 Flavobacteriales bacterium | reverse complement strand
TGTCTATGAAAACCAGCTTTGTTCTCCCATGGGGAGAAATGCTTTTGGCATTTGCTATCACTTTCTTGGTGGGTGTCATCTCTGGTTATTACCCTGCAAAAAAAGCATCACGTCTTGACCCGATAGAGGCTCTTCGTTACGAATAGTACATTTTTTCAGGTTTAACAAATCTTTTATACCAGCGGAATGAATATTTATTCCGCAAATTACTATCTTTGCAAAGGTGGTATGAAAATTTTATGTATTTTATATTCATATCCCTAAAAACAGACACTAAAATAAGGATAATTAAATCCACGTGATGAAAAAAGAAGAAATACTCAACGATTACTATATAGCTGTCCTGAGCCGTCAAATGTCATTTTTGGGACGACGTGAAGTGCTCAGTGGAAAAGCTAAATTTGGAATATTTGCCGATGGAAAAGAGTTGCCACAGATAGCTATGGCAAAGGTTTTTCGTCATGGAGACTTTCGTTCTGGGTATTACCGAGACCAGACATTCATGATGGCAAAAGGGCTGCTCACACCACAGCAAATGTTTGCTGCACTATATGCAGACACCGATATCACGGCAGAACCAGCATCGGCAGGGCGACAAATGGTAGGACATTTTTCTACACACCTAACCACCCAACTTGGCGAATGGTTACCTACCACAGACCGTTATAATTCTTCGGCAGATATGTCCTGCACATCAGGACAAATGCCTCGTGTGTTGGGACTTGCAGAGGCATCGCAAGTGTATAGAAATAATCCTTCTTTGGCAGAAAAAAACAAAATATTCACCCGTTCAGGCTCTGAAATAGCATTTGGAACGATAGGAAATGCAGCAGCAGCCGAAGGTAACTTCTTTGAAGCGATGAATGCTGCCGCCGTTATGCAATTACCACTGATAGTGTCAGTTTGGGATAACGATTACGGTATTTCTGTTAAAAATGACCTTCAAATGGTCAAAAATAGCGTTTCTGAAGCTCTTTCTGGTTTCCAAAAGAAAGAAGGAACAAACGGATTAGAAATATTTACAGTCAAAGGTTGGGATTACACCGCCTTGATAGACGTTTACCAAAAAGCAGAACACGTAGCCAGAGAAGAAAGAACCCCTGTGTTAGTGCATGTTACAGAACTAACACAACCATACGGACACTCCACATCTGGTAGTCATGAACGCTATAAAAGTACTGAACGTCTTGCTTGGGAGGCAGAAGTAGATTGCAATAAACGCTTCAAAGAGTGGATATTGTCTGAGAAAATAGCCACTGAGGAACAGATGAAAGCATTGGAAGAAAAGGCGGTAGAAGAGGTCAAACAAGGCAAGAAAAAAGCATTGGAACATTACTCAGCACCTATCAAAGCAGAACAAAACGCACTTTTTAAGATGGTGGAAACTGTAAAAGAAAAATCTACTAATGCTTCTGAAATACAAAAACTTATAGACAACGCCAAAGCAGAAACTTTGCTTTGTAGAAAAACAGGACTCATTTTGGCACGAAGAACGCTAAGAGCAACAGCCAAAGAAGATATTGCAGAGAGAAATGACATAAAAGCATGGATAGATACCATTTTCAAAGCAAATGAAGACCGCTATGCCAAATATCTGTATAGCCCTACCGATGCAGTAGGTGAAAAAGCCATAGAAGTAACTCCAAAGTATGCTCCTGACGCACCTTTGGTAGATGGGCGAATAATCCTTCGCGATAATTTTGACCAATTACTGGAACATCACGAAGAACTTTTGGCATTTGGCGAGGACATAGGAAAAATAGGAGACGTAAACCAAGGAATGGAAGGGTTGCAGGCTAAATATGGCGTTGGACGTGTGTTTGACACTGGTATAAGAGAGTCCACCATAGTAGGACAAGCTCTTGGAATGGCTATGAGAGGGCTCCGACCGATAGCTGAAATACAGTACGTTGATTACATTTTGTACGGCATGACCACCATGAGCGATGACTTGGCAACACTTCGTTTTCGCACTTGTGGTACGCAAAAAGCCCCAGTTATTATTCGTACACGCGGACACCGTTTGGAGGGTATTTGGCATTCAGGTTCGCCTATGGGTATGCTTGTAGACCTTTTAAAAGGTATGTACGTGCTTACTCCGCGAAATATGACAAAGGCAGCTGGTTTTTACAACACTCTTATGGACTGTGATACGCCTGCTCTTATGATAGAAAACCTTTCGGGATACCGTAAAAAAGAGAAAATGCCGTCCAATCTTTCGGAAATACGCACTCCGATAGGTGTAGCAGAAGTGGTGCATGAGGGTTCTGATATAACAATGGTGTCATACGGTATGACTTTGTTCTTTGCTCAGCAAGCAATAGAGGAACTTGAAAAAATGGGTATTAGTGTGGAACTTATAGACCCTCAGTCTCTTATCCCGTTTGATATGACTCATGTGATAGCAAAAAGTTTGAAAAAAACATCCCGCCTTGTCATAGTGGATGAGGACGTAAAAGGAGGAGCTTCGTCTTACATAATGAACAAGGTGTTGGAAGAGCAAGGAGGTTATTCGCTTTTGGATAGCGCGCCTAAAACGATAACTGCACGTGAACACCGTAGCACGTATGCCGATGACGGAGATTATCATGCAAAACCATCGGTAGATGATATAGTAGAGGGTGTTATGGAAATAATGCACGAGGTTTACCCAGATAAATTCAGTATTTGATGTACTTTTTCACAAAAAAACACTATTTTTACATAAAAGCATAAAACGGTGATTTATAAAAAATACTTAGGTTTTTTCACATTCATAGCTTCATTGGCTGTGGTGTCATTAGGTATGTTCATGTATTACGGAGCATGGGCTCTTATGGCTGTGCCTGAACTTTTAGGTACGGCATTAACATTGGCTATATGTGCGGATGTGATTTTTCTATTGTTTTTATCAAAAGATACTTTTAAACAAAAAATAATGAAAACAGTGCTTCAAAGTATTCTCTTGGCATTTATTTTGACTGTTTTGTTGTTCTTTTTAGCGGGCAAGGACATATTGCATTTGTGATAAAAAAGACTTTTTTCTTTTTTGTACAAAAGTGCTGATATGGGCAGGTAGTACGGGAAAAAATTTGTACTTTTGCTCAAATATTTTAAATAAGTTATGTCCAATCCAACAAAATACATTTTCGTAACCGGAGGCGTTACATCGTCTTTGGGCAAAGGCATAATAGCCGCATCTTTGGCACGTATTCTCCAAGCCAGAGGTTACTCAGTTACCATTCAAAAATTAGACCCGTATATAAATGTAGACCCGGGTACACTTAACCCCTATGAGCATGGCGAATGCTATGTTACCACCGACGGAGCAGAAACAGACTTAGACTTAGGACACTACGAACGTTTTTTGGGAGTAGAAACATCACAGGCAAATAACGTTACAACAGGACGCATTTACCTTTCGGTGATAGAAAAAGAACGCCGTGGTGAGTTTTTGGGAAAAACCATTCAGGTCATTCCTCACATTACCAATGAAATAAAACAGCGCGTACAAATACTTGGCAACACCGGCAAGTACGACATTATAATAACTGAAATAGGCGGAACAGTAGGCGATATAGAGTCTTATCCGTACGTGGAGGCTGTTCGTCAGCTCAAATGGAATCTCGGTCCAAAAAATGCGATAGTGATACATTTGGGATTGGTGCCTTATTTGGCAGCGGCAGGAGAGTTAAAGACAAAACCTGTGCAGCACTCAGTTAAAAGCCTCATGTCCAGTGGAGTACAGCCAGATATTTTGGTTTGTCGCACAGAACATCATTTGCCTGAGGATATAAAAGACAAATTGGCACTTTTCTGCAATGTACGCAAAGAAGCTGTCATAGAATCTATGGACGCTGAAACAATTTACGACGTGCCGATGTTGATGTTGGAACAAAATCTTGACAAAGTAGTCCTTGAAGACCTTGGACTGCCATGTCCAGAACATCTTGAACTGACCAAATGGAAAGAATTTTTACAACGTTATAAAAATCCAAAAGGAGAAGTAACTATCGCATTGGTAGGTAAATACGTGAGCCTTCACGATGCTTACAAGTCAATAGTTGAGTCATTTATTCACGCAGGAGCAGCCTGCGAAGTGAAAGTAAATGTTCGCTGGGTATATTCCGGAGATGTGAAAAATGAAAACGTCGCCGAGCTTTTAAAAGGAGTGGACGGAGTTCTTGTAGCACCTGGATTTGGCGAACGCGGTATAGAAGGAAAGATAAAAGCGGCGCGTTATGCTCGTGAAAACAACATTCCGTTCCTTGGTATTTGCCTTGGAATGCAAATGGCAGTAGTGGAGTACGCTCGTAATATTCTTGGTTATACAGATGCCCATTCAAAAGAAATAGACCCTAACACCACACATCCAGTGATAGACCTTATGGAGTCTCAGAAAACTGTAACTGCAAAAGGAGGCACTATGCGTCTTGGAGCATGGCAATGTTCGGTAGATAAAGACAGCAAGGCATATCAAATATATGGTCAGGAGAGCATCATGGAGCGTCATCGCCACCGTTATGAATTATCTTCGCAGTACATAGATGAGTTGGAAGCAGCAGGAATGAAATGCACAGGACGCAATGCCGATACTGGTCTTGTGGATATAGTTGAAGTACCATCACACCCATGGTACATGGCAGTGCAGTTCCATCCAGAATATCGTTCAAAGGTGGAAACGCCTCATCCTCTTTTTGTTGGCTTTATAGATGCTGCCAAAAAGTACAGTCAAAATAAAAAATAAGCACTTTTTAATAAGAAAAATAAATAACATAATAAATGCTATTAGGACAAGATAACAACACAAAAATGGACACCGGTTCACTGGTGGGATTTGTATTGGTAATGGCTCTGTTTTTGGGCTATATGTGGTACACAGCCCCATCGGCAGAACAAATGGAGCAGGCTAAAAAAGAACAAGCAGACGCTCTTTCCGCTGAAAAGGCAGCCAAGGAATTGCAGGAGAAAAACGACGCAGACCAAGACGCTATAATGGCAGTATTGGATAGTGCCGTAGTAGCAGATTCCAATGTCATACCAGCCTCATTGATAAAGAAATACGGTGATTTTGCGTACTCAGCCACCTTGCCTTCTGCAAAGGAAAACAAACAAGTGATAGTGGAAAATGACACTCTTCGTTTGGTTTTTGCATCAAAAGGAGGTATGCCGGTAGAAGTGGAGCTAAAACAGTTTCAAACATACAGCAAAACACCTCTTTACATAGTAAAAGATGCCAATGCAGACTTTAACATGGCTTTCTACACCGCAGACGGACGCAAATATGATACAAGAGACCTATATTTTGACCCTATAATTTCAAAAGAAGGTAAAAATACAGTGGTATCTATGCGCGCTATGGTGTCTGAAAACCAATATCTTGAATACCGTTACGTCATTCGCCCTAATGAGTATATGTTGGATTTTTCGGTACAGTCAAAAGGACTTTCAGATATTCTTAAAAACGGACAAGAGCCTATTTTGGACTGGAAATTAGACGCTATCCACACCGAAAAAGGTCTTAAAAACGAAAACCTTTATTCGTATCTGATGTTCTCTCAGGGAGAAAAACAAAAAGTAGATGACCTCTCAGCAGGAGGTTCTGACGATGAAACAGTGGCAGACCTCTCTTGGTTTGCATTCAAACAGCAGTTTTTCTCTACCATCCTGCTTACCAAAGGACAAAACAAAGCCACACTTAAATCTGAAACATACGACGCAGACTCATCCCTTTACACCAAACGCTTCATAGCAGACGTAGCTCTGCCAGAACAAAAAGGTGATTTTAACATACCGATGAGCCTATATTTCGGACCAAATAATTTCCATACACTGGACTCTTACGGCAATAATTTAGATGAAATATTACCACTTGGCTGGGCAATATTCCGCTGGATAAACCGTTGGGCAGTGATACCAATGTTTGACCTTTTGTTTTACACATGGGGTATAAGCATGGGTATAGTCATTCTCATTATGACATTGGTTATAAAACTGGTGCTGATGTTCTTTACTTATTCCAGCTACAAATCTCAGGCAAAAATGCGCCTTTTGCGCCCTGAGATGACAGCTCTGAATGAAAAATACAAAGACGCAGACCCAGCAAAAAAACAACAAGCTACCATGGAACTATACTCCAAAGCAGGAGTTAACCCATTGGCAGGATGTCTCCCTATGCTTTTGCAAATGCCAATATTGATAGCCATGTACCGTTTTTTCCCATCGGCAATAGAGCTTCGTGGACAGTCATTCCTATGGGCAGAAGACCTTTCAGCGTATGACTCAATATTGAATTTGCCGTTTAACATACCTCTTTATGGTGCAAACATCAGCTTGTTTGCATTGCTAATGGCAGTTACTCTGTTTTTTAGCACTAAAATGAGCGGTAGTGGTATGGATCAACCTACACAACCTGGTATGCCAAACATGAAATTTATGATGTATCTGATGCCAGTGATGATGATATTCTGGTTTAATACGGCAGCATCAGGACTTTCATATTACTACGCATTGTCTTCTCTTATCACCATATTGCAGGTATGGGTAATAAAGAAATACTTTGTCAATGAATCTAAACTACACGCCAAAATGATGGAAAATGCGCAAGCAGCCCAGAAAAAAGGACCTTCTAAATGGCAACGTAAAATGGATGAAATGCTCAAACAAGCTCAGGAAAACCAAAACCGCCAACAGCGCCGTTCAAAAAAATAAAATTTGAATTAAAAATACCAAAAAACCGAAACTCTTAAAAGTTTCGGTTTTTTTATGCCAAGACATTATCTTTTTTTTCAATAATCAATATGTTTGATGCTTTTTTCGTATCTTTGTCCCTCGAAATAAAGGAAATAAATTTATATTTAATGCATAATAATATCCGCAACATTGCTATAATAGCACACGTTGACCACGGTAAAACTACTCTGGTAGACAAACTTTTATACGCCTGCAAACTTTTTAGAGACAATCAGAACACAGGCGAACTAATCCTAGACAATAACGATTTGGAACGCGAACGAGGTATAACAATCACCTCTAAAAACGTATCTGTACGTTATAAAGACACCAAAATAAATATAATAGACACCCCTGGACACGCCGATTTCGGTGGAGAAGTGGAGCGCGTGCTTAACATGGCAGACGGCGTTTTGCTACTTGTAGACGCATTTGAAGGACCTATGCCACAGACACGTTTTGTGTTGCAGAAAGCATTGGATTTAAACCTCAAACCAATAGTTGTAATCAACAAAGTGGATAAAGAAAACTGCAAACCAGACGATGTTCACGAATTGGTATTTGACCTAATGATGAACATGGGAGCATCTGACGAACAGTTAGACTTCCCAGTTATCTTCGGTTCTGCAAAACAAGGTTGGATGTCTACTGACTACCGCAAACCTACCACCGATATGTACGCCCTTTTGGACATGGTATTGGAAAAAGTACAGCCAGAGGAAATACCAGAAGGCAACACTCAGATGCTTATCACATCCATAGACTTTTCCAGCTACACAGGACGTATAGCCATAGGACGTCTTACACGTGGCTCTTTGGTAGAAGGACAAAACATAAACCTCATGAAACGCGACGGTAGTGTGGTTCGTTCCAAAGTTAAGGAATTGTTTACCTTTGAAGGTCTGGGCAAAATAAAGGTCAAAGAAGCTATAGCCGGTGATATATGCGCAGTTTCAGGAATAGAAGGTTTTGAAATAGGAGATACCATTGCCGATTTTGAAAACCCAGAAGCGCTGCCAACCATTGACATAGATGAGCCTACCATGAGTATGCTTTTCACTATCAATGACTCACCATTCTTCGGAAAAGACGGAAAATACGTTACCAGCCGCCACATACGTGAGCGTTTGGAAAAAGAATTGGAAAAAAACCTTGCCATGCGTATGGAAGAAGGTGCCTCAGCCGATAAATTCATAGTTTACGGACGTGGAGTACTTCACTTATCAGTCTTGATAGAAACTATGCGTCGTGAGGGATATGAAATGCAAATAGGACAGCCTCAGGTTATTATAAAAGAAATAAACGGTGTAAAATGTGAGCCAATAGAGGAACTTACAATTGACCTACCATCAGATTTATCTGGACGAGCAGTAGAATTTGTATCCCTTCGCAAAGGAACAATGACCAGCATGGAACCAAAAGGAGACCGTATGCTTTGCAAGTTTGATATACCATCGCGTGGTATCATAGGGCTTCGCAATCAGATACTTACAGCCACAGCAGGCGAAGCTATCATGTCTCACCGTTTCCGTGCATTTGAAGAATATCGCGGAGTGATACCTTCACGTCAGAACGGCTCTCTTATTTCTATGGACCAAGGTAAAACAATACCTTACGCACTGGACAAACTCCAAGACCGTGGAACATTCTTTGTTGATCCGGGAGAAGATGTTTACGAAGGCCAAATAGTAGGCGAGAGTACTCGTGCAGGAGACATTACAGTTAATGTAACCAAGGAGAAAAAAATGTCTAATATGCGTTCATCAGGGGCTGACGAAAAGGCAAAAATATTTCCAGCTGTAAAATTTTCTTTGGAGGAAGCATTGGAATACATCCAAAAAGATGAATACGTGGAAGTAACACCACACTTCTTGCGTTTGAGAAAAATACTTCTCAATGAAGCAGAACGTCGTAAAGCAGAACGTAGCAGTATAAGCTAAGTTTACGGTTAAAAACGATTAACTGTTATTTTGAAAGACATAATCCGTGGCATTGAAATAAATCAATGTCGCGGATTTTTTATTTATTCTGAATTAGCTCTTCAAAAGTATTATCGCTAAAAAAAACGAGGATTTTAGTTATCTTTTTATCATCCTTTATTGTATTGATGAATTTAGGCGTTTCAGCAACACTTGGTTCAGTTGGTATAGTAGTGGGTTCAATATCCTTTTTTTCGCTCTCTATAAAGTCAGAATGAGTGTATTTAGCCTCATTATTTTGTGCTTTTGTTTCTACATGCTTTACCGCATCATCACCATCAAACAACGTATTTTTGAGAGAATTATCTATCACAGGTTCGGAAGGAATGACATTTTTCTGCATATTCAAAATACGAGGAGCGGAGGAAGAAATCTGTCCCTTTCCTTTTAACAGCCACTCTAAACTAACATCTGGAAAGCAATCTATTATCTTGCTTATCATATCCAGAGAAGGTCTATTTCTACCGTTGGTAATGTGTGTAATACCTGAACGCTGAACGCCTATCTCATCTGCAAAAGTAGCAGGGGTAAGGTCCAGATGCTTCATCAGTTGGACAATGCGGTCATTTAATGTAGTGTTTTCCATAGAATTAAAATTTTACAGATGTTTTATATATAAAAACAAATGTAAACAAATAAAATATATTGACAAAGTATTTTTGTAACATTACAAATGTATTTTATTAATGATATATTGTAAATTATCATAAACAAATGTAAAATTAATCACTTATAATTTAATGTGTAACATAAAATAAAGCTATATAAATAGCTGGTTTTTATGTAATTAAGTAATTTAAGAAGTAGTATTGACAAGATTCTTGGCTTGTTTACAAATATAAATAATATTGTAAATTTATATGCTTTACAGATGTAATAAAATATAAACATAAATATTATGGCACATTTGTAAACGCGATTGTGCATTGTAAAAATATAAACAAATGTAAATTTCTTTTGTTGTATATTTGAATAAATGAATTAAGACCATATTTATGTCCCATGATAAGAAAATGAAAACAGAAACGTTAATGAAAATATACCCTCTCGTAAAACAAAGGGAGATATCTGGGCGTTTAACTACCTATGAAGAGGTTTTACATTTGTTGAAAGGGGTTAAAACAGGTGTGGAAAAGATTGGAAAATCTGAAAAAAATAGGGATATATTCAGTTTTACTATTGGCAATGGTGAAAAAAAAGTCCTTGTGTGGTCTCAGATGCATGGTAATGAACCCACTGGAACATCAGCTATTTTTGATATGATTAATTTTTTCACATCTGAAAATGAAGAAATTAAAGCGTTATCTAATGAATTGCTATCTCATTACACGTTGAAATTTATACCTATGCTCAATCCGGATGGAGCTATGTTGTGGCAGCGTTGTAATGCTTTTGGGGTGGATCTAAATAGGGATGCAGTAGCATTATCGGCAAAAGAAAGCAAAATACTTCGTGAGCAGAGAGATGCTTTTGTGCCTCATCTTTGTTTTAATTTGCATGACCAGCGCAATATTTTCAATGTTTCAGGAACAGAAAAAACGGCTACTTTGTCTTTTTTATCCCCTTCGGTGGATGAAAAGCGCACTGTTACCCCTACCCGAGTAGAGGCAATGAAGGTTATTGTAGCTATTTACAAGGCTGTAAATCTGTTGCTTAATGGCTATATGGCTCGTTTTTCAGATGAGTTTTACCCAAATGCCACAGGTGATGTTTTTCAACAAGATAGATTTCCTACTGTTCTTATAGAAAGTGGAGCTTATAAAAATGATGATGAAAGACAGGTGGCGCGTATGGGTAATTTTATTTCAATTATTTCATCTCTTTACTCATTTATGAATAAAAATGAGCCTTTTTCTATTGATGAATACAATGCTATATCTCTTAATGATAATAAGTTATGCGATATTTTGTATAAGAATGTGAAATTTTCTTCTTGTGTTTGCGACGTAGCTGTTTTGTATGAGGAAATCCCTAATGAAAATAGAACTGAGATGAACAAAATATCTCGTATTTATAAGGTGGGGAATTTAAGTGAATATTTTGGTATAAAAACTATTAATGCTAATGGTAGAAATGTGGATATATTTGGAAAAACACTTCCTGTGATAGATGAAATAATATGTATTAAATAGCTTTATTTCAATGAAATAAAATATTTATGTAATATAGTGTCGTTTATGTCTTCTGGTGTGAAAATTTCCAATATTTTAGGTCTTTTGCTTTTGTTGAAAAATGTCTTGAAAATGGTGTTTAATTCTTCTTCATTTGAGGATTTTTTGTATATCCAAGAGTGCATTTTAGCTATGTGAGATGCATCTAAGGTGTGTTTTGCTTCTAAAAATTGTGAACAACAATCACTTGTGCGAGAACCGTTTAAGATTTTGAAAATTCCTCCACCTTTGTTATTTATTAAAATAATGCGAGTAGATGAAGGTATGTAGTTGTTCCATAGAGCATTAGAGTCATAAAAGAAACTGAGATCTCCTGTGATGAATGTTACATTTTCTTTACAAACCGAAGCTACTCCCATCGCTGTGGATGTGCATCCGTCTATTCCACTGGTGCCTCTATTACAAAAAATGCTCGTATTATTTTGAAAATCAAACAATTGACTGTATCTTATAGATGAGCTATTCGCTATTTCTATATGGGTTTTCTCTGGTATTGTCTTTGATATTATGTCCCAAACTTTGAGGTCTGAAAATGGAGCTTTTTCTATATAATTTTTATGAAAAGGAAGCCTATTATTCTTTATTGAAAGCCATTTTTCTGAGTAATTTTTATCTTCATGTATTACATTAAGCAAACTATTAAAAAATACTGTATTTGAAATATTTATACTATGAGATAGACAGTAAAAAGTATCAGGAAAAGTATAATGATTTATGTGTACGTGGTACTTTGGTTTTGCACGTTGCAGAAAGGATTTAATTTTCTTTGAAACTACCATTCCTCCCATAGTGATGAGTAAGTCCGGATATAGTTCTTTTTCTTCTGCTTCATTAAGTGGAATAATTGCTTGGTCTATCTTATCAATAAACATATCACTGTGCAAGTTTGATGTGCTCTCACACAGTAATATAGTATCTGTTGTCTCACATAATACATGAAGTGTTTTTTCAAGTTCTTCGTCCTTTTCATAGCAGCCACATAGTATCATTTTTCTATTGGAAGAAGTCCAAATAGAACGTATTTCATCTAATTTTTCAGTTTCTTCCCTTGGAAAAACAGGAGTGGTACTTTTGATGTTATAAACCTTTGATGTCGTTTCGTATAAAGGCTCAGAAAGGGGGATATTGATATGAACTGGTGCTGATTTTATTATTGCTTGGTTTATGGCAAGGTCTATTTCCATTGCATTTTTTTCTATATCTTCCTCATTTTCAGAAAGTGATGTGTTAAAAACCGTGTGTAGTGATAGTACATTTTTCTGGTGAATGGTTTGTCCCATGGCGCGGTCTATCATATCTTCTGGACGGTCTGCTGAAACTATTATTAGTGGTATTCGTGAGTAAAATGCCTCACTTACAGCAGGATAGTAGTTTAGGAGTGCGCTTCCAGATGTACATACTATTGCCACTGGCTCTTTTAGTTCTTTGGCTATGCCAATGGCAAAAAATGCAGCTGAACGTTCATCTATAATGCTGTAACACTTTATGTTAGGTGTGGCTGTGAGTTCTATGGTTAGCGGTGCATTGCGTGAACCAGAGGATATGACTACGTGATGAATGCCTTTTTGAACAAATATTTGGGCTAAAATTTGAGCTTGGTGGATAGTGGAATGGGTATTTTTAGTTTCCTGCATTTTGTATGGAAAATATGGTGTTAATCATTCATAAAACAGAGTACAAAAATACGGTAAACATCTTAATTTTTTATTAATTTCCCTTTTTATGCCTAAAATCTTGTGTAGTGTATGCTGTGGTTTTCTTTTAATTGACTACTTTTGCAATTAATAAAATATTACACATTCATAAATAGATGAAAAACATATTGTCAATAGGTATGTATTTAGGTGTTGCTGGTAGCCTTTTGGCTCAGGCTGTTCCGCCTCAAAAAGATACTACCGTCAAGAAAGACACTGTCATCGCTGTGTCAAATGCAAAAAAGACATTGCCAGAGGTTAAAAAATACAATTTATTTAAAGAAGTAACCCCTCCCGATGATTATAAATCTTTGGGAAATGTGGAAATCATTACCCGTGAAGACATAGAGAATTCACCAGTAAAGACACTTTCAGCGGTGTTATCTCGTGCAATGGGTGTTTCTGTCCTTTCAAGAGGTCCTATGGGCAGTTTTGAACAGATAAGTATGCGCAGTGGTTCATCAAATAACAATGTGATTATATTGTTAGATGGAAAACGCATAAATAATATGCTCAGTGGTGAATATACACTTGATAACGTACCTGTTTCTCTGGAAATGATAGAGCGCATAGAGATAATAGAGGGTAGTGCATCAAAGATTTATGGTGAATTTGCCATAGACGGAGCTATAAACATCGTTACACGAACAGGTGCTTCATTGGCTAAAAATGGTGTTCAGTTAGAGGCATTTGGTGGAAATCTAAACACTTATGGTGGTAGCATTTTAGGAGGTTACAAAGGCAAAAAAATTCAAGTTGCAGCCAATGTGGACGGAAAATCATCATCAGACTCTGATTTAGACTTGAAACATTCTAAGGCAAATGCTTATGTTTCATTGAATTATAAAGCTGCAAGCTGGGTAAATATAGAGGCTGCTGGTACTTTTACTTACAATGGGTACAATGCTCCTTATCTTATGCGCCAAACTTCTGACGTAGAATATATGAACACGTATAATTTCCGTGGGGATTTTGGTTTCCGTTTCCCTGTTGGACCACGTATGGAATTGTTTGCGCTATATTCTTACGCAAATTTCAAACAGCAGTATGACCCATTCAATCTTAGAAATACGTCTACGGATGACCCGTATGCGGAATATATTTTAGACAAAGTTAATTACACTCGTGTTACAAATCAATCTATTGATTTTGGTGGTAAATATGCTGCCAGAATGATTGATTTATCATTTGGTTTTAGTCATAATTCGGCATATATGCTAACCAATCAACTTTATGGAGAGCTTCTGGATTATTGGACAAAAGTACCAGGAAAACCATATAACTATTATAAATATTATGGTTCAAGAGATTCATGGCGTTTGTATTATGACATGACTACTAAATTCAAAAAATGGTATTTGGGTGCAGGAATAACAATGGGAGCATCTCCAGACTATGGAAAAATGACTTTCACATACGGAGGAGAGTTTGGATATAATATTTCCAAAAACTTAAAGGCATATGTTGGCATAGACCGTTCATTCAGAAACGCAACATTCTATGAACGATATATTTATACTGATTATGACCACGGTTCAGACGATATGGAAAATGAATATTCAACTACATGGAATCTTGGAGCTAAGTATAAAAATGATTACTCATCTCTGCACGTAACAGCATACACACAGTCTTTAAAAGAAGCAATAGTAGGGCAGTTATATATAGGTGATACAGAGCAATATATTCTATATTCTAACTATTCATCGTCAAATATAGGCTTTATTGGAGCATCTGCCAAATACAAGATAGATTTGGACAAAGCAACATCTGGAAAATTGCCTATACCAGACCTTTACGCATCGGTAACATATAATTCAAGCAATAACACAGATACATCAGACGTGTATGTCAATAACTTCTTGGAATTCAAAGGTCAGATAGGAGCATCCGCAAAACTATATAAAAATCTTTACCTTGACCTTGATATGACAGTTCAAAAACGTGCTGGTAGCTATATACAGGCATCAATGTTAGGAAATGACACTCTTTCTCACAAAGTAAATTCAATCCTTGATGCACGTCTTTCTTGGAAAGCACCAAATGACCGTTACCAAATATACATTCAGGGAACAAACCTATTGAATCAAAAATACTACGACACATCTTATATAAGAATGCCGTCTATTCAGGTTTTAGCAGGTGTGAAGTTCAATTTGGTGATACCTAAAAAGAAGAAATAACCAGTCTTTATAAAACTAAAAACGCTCGCCATAAGGCGAGCGTTTTTTTATGTGTCTAAAAATTATTTCTTTGGATAAAAGCCTAATTCAGCACCTTTTTTTATCATAAAATCAAATGCAGGAGTATATTCATTTGGAATAACACCGTCTAAAATAGCATCACGGATAGCATCTTTTATAATGCCCACTGTCTCACACGGAGAAATACCAAACGTATTCATAATAACATCGCCAGAAACAGGAGGTTGCCAAGCCGCCAAACGGTCTCTTTCTTCCACCTCTGCCAAACGACTTCTAACAAAAGAGAAATTCTTTAATATCTGCTCTTTTTTACCCGGTATCTTAGTGGTAATATCCGCCTCACAAAGCGTCATAAGGTCATTTATGTCCGTTCCAGCATCAAAAAGAAGACGTCTTACCGCAGAATCTGTAACCCCTTCATCAGCCACGCTACGCGGACGTGAAGACATGATTACCATTTTTTGAACGTATTTCAGTTCAGCACCCAAAGGCAGACGAAGCCTCTTGAATACTTTTGGAACCATTTTGGCACCACCTACAAATTCATGAGCGTGAAAAGTCCAACCTATACGCTCGTCCCACGCTCTGGTAGGCATTTTTCCTATATCGTGCAGGAGGGCAGCGTAACGCAAAAACAGCGAATCTGTGTTTTTGCTTATGTTATCTACCACCTCTAACGTATGCGTGAAATTGTTTTTATGAGACTGACCGTCTTTTTCTTTCGTTCCTTTCAAGGCAGAAACCTCTGGTAGTATTTTTTCCAAAAGACCACTTTTTTCCAGCAAAGAAAGCCCCACAGAAGGGCGAGGACACAACATTATCTTGTTTAATTCATCCGTAATGCGCTCAAAAGAAATGATTTCTATGCGCTCTTTGTTGCGCTTTATGGCATCAAAAGACGGCGTGAAGATGACAAAACCCAGTTGCGTAGCAAAACGAATGGCTCGCATCATTCGCAAAGGGTCATCGCTGTACGTAATATCTGCATCTAACGGAGTGCGAATCAGCTTACTACGCAAATCATCCATTCCACCGAAAGGATCTAAAAGCTCGCCAAAATCCTCTTTATTTAGACTCAAAGCCAAAGCATTGATAGTGAAATCACGTCTGTTTTGGTCATCCTCCAATGTCCCGTTTTCAACCACTGGTTTTCTGGAAGAACGGTCATAAGACTCTTTTCTGGCACCTACAAACTCTACCTCCCAGTCTTCACAACGAAGCATAGCAGTACCGAAGTTCTTGAAAAACTGCACTTTTGGGTGGTTAGGAAGTAATGAAGAGACTTTTTGCGCCAATTCAATACCGCTACCAACACACACCACGTCTATATCTTTCGGCTCTTTTCTTTTTAAAATCATATCTCTGACATAACCACCTATCACATAAGTAGGTACGTTCATTTCCGCAGCTGCTTGAGCTATCACAGAAAAGATATCATCGTTTAAAAACTCCTTGTAATTCAAATCTTTACTTTCTAATTATCGTTATCTTAGCGTCATTTGTCAATTTGATAATGGTGGAAGCAGTCTTTTTAGCTGTCTCATCCCTGCGCCAATCTACCACATAATCAGCTCCACAGAGTATCTCTTGGCTTATTTCTTTGTAAAATGAAGGCGAAGCCACCCCGCTAATATTTGCGCTGGTAGAAATGAGAGGACGTTTTATCTTGTTTATCAGCACACGGCAAAAATCATCATTTACAACGCGTATTCCCATGCTACCGTCCTGAGCCATAGCATTTTCCGCTATTCCAGACACCTTATCATAAATGATAGTCATTGGGCGTGTAGCACATTCCATAAGGTCAAAAGCGAGGCTTGGTATATCTCTGACCACTCTCATCAGCTGAGTTTGGTTAGCCACTAACGCTATAAGACTTTTGCTGTCAGAGCGTTTTTTCAAATTGAACACTTTTGTAACTGCCTCAGCATTAGAAGCATCGCAGCCTATTCCCCAAATAGTGTCCGTTGGGTAGATTATAACCCCTCCTTTTAGGACTATTTCAGCAGCTTTTTCAGCTTCTTCGTACATTTTTTCCTTTGTCATGGTGCTTATTTTCTTAGTCTTATAAAGTTATTGAACCCTCCAATGCGGACGTAAGGCCCTAATAAATATTGCTCTATAAAGCTAATTATCAAGTGTTTTGTCTTTATAGTATGTCTTTTTCCTTCGTTTCGCAGGTATTCATTCCAATGGTTATTGATGATGTAATTCATCATTACAGAAGGCTGAACCCCATGAAATTTCATCACAGGAAAAGAGTTCATATTGCCGTAATCAAAAAATGTTTCTTCCCCTTTTTCGCCATTTTCATTGGTATAAAGGCGTTTTGCCATATTGTCCTTATGGGACATTAAAGAAGGGTGTCTTGCCCAGCCATAGTGATAGATAAACGCATCTAACTGTATGGCGTGCAGTTTTTTAGTTCCTTTTTTAACAAAATAATCGGGCAAAAATTCATTTTTCTGAGGAAAAATACGAAAAGACTGAGCATCTCTCCATGAATGAATATTTGGCAAATTACGCACTATGCGCATTTCATAAGGGTAAAAAGAGTGATTTCGCGTTATGTGCTGAAAATCTCCCCAAAAATGTTCATAATGAAATATGAAACCCTCTACACGTTTATCATTGAGGTACTTAGCGCATTTTTCTTTTATTTCAGGTAAAAATTTTTCATGAACCACCTCGTCTGATTGCAGATAAAAAAGCCAATCACCAGTACATTGCATCTTTGCTAAATCCGTCTGCTGCGCATACACAGAGGCATTTGGGTATTTTTCGGTATCCCAAACTGTTTCCACCAATTTTATCTTAGGGTACTTTTTTTGAAGCTCTTTCAGACTCTCCAATGTATCATCCGAGGAATCGCCTACGGCTATGACGTATTCATCCACAATGTCAATGATTGACATGATAGATTCCGTCATTGGATAATTATATTTTTTTGCATTTCGCACAAATGTGAATGCGCTTATCGTCATATAAAAAGGCGTTAAATTATTGTCTTTTATAGGTTTTGAACCATGAATTTACTTTCAGACGAATGACCCCGAAAATAGCTTCAAAAAATATGCTGCTATTCATTTTTGATGTACCAGCGGTACGGTCCGTAAAAATGATAGGCACTTCGGCAATGTCAAAACCGTATTTCCAAGTCTTGAATTTCATTTCTATCTGAAAAGCATAACCTACGAATTTTATCTTGTCAAGACCTATATTTCTCAAAACCTCTGCGTTGTAGCACACAAAACCAGCAGTGGTATCGTTTACCGGAATACCGGTGATAAAACGAACGTATTTAGATGCAAAATAAGACATCAACACGCGTTTCATAGGCCAGTTTACCACATTTACGCCACACACATATCTGGAACCTACGGATACATCAGCGCCATCCTGTTTGCAGGCAGAAACTAAACGAGGTAAATCCT
>JAQUTH010000148.1 GCA_028709885.1 Flavobacteriales bacterium | reverse complement strand
ATTTTCAAGCTATATTGCCTCTTCGTGGTAAAATCCTAAACGTTGAAAAAGCATTGCCTCACCGCGTGTTTGACAACGAAGAGATACGCAACATCTACACCGCTCTTGGTGTAACCATAGGTACAGAAGATGATAGCAAGGCTCTGAATGTAGAAAAATTGCGTTACCACAAAATAATAATAATGACCGACGCCGATGTGGACGGTAGCCACATAGATACGCTTTTCCTTACTTTCTTCTTCCGTTATATGAAAGAACTGATAGAAAAAGGATACGTTTACATAGCCACTCCACCACTTTATATGGTGAAAAAAGGTCAGAAACAAGCCTACGCATGGACAGAGGAACAACGCGATGCTCTGGCAGTGGAGTTTGGTGGAGGAACAGACAAGGGTGTTGCTATACAGCGATACAAAGGTCTTGGTGAGATGAATGACCACCAGTTATGGGAAACCACTATGGACCCATCCAACAGAACCCTTCGTCAGGTAACCATAGACAATGCTGCCGATGCAGATTACATTTTCTCTATGCTTATGGGCGATGACGTTCCGCCACGTCGTGAGTTCATAGAAAAAAATGCCAAATACGCCAATATTGACGCCTGATATGGCGAATTATAGAACAAAAAGTCGTCCGTTTGGGCGACTTTTTCTTTTGTGTACAAGATAACTATTTGCCTATATTTACAGGCATTTTAAAAAAGAAATATTGTAATATAGATAAAATGAAGGATATGAAAAGATTTTTTATACTTTTGCTTTTAGTTGGTATGTCTGTGATAAATGTAAAGGCACAGAAGATAGAGCCTATACGTTTTGGCGATTTTGACCAGTGGGTGGTACGTGAGATAAAAGAATCCAGCCTTTTGGGAGGAAAAACCACGTATGTGTATGCCGTAGCACCGTCTGATAGTATAAAAGGAGCAGTGCCGTACACTAATGCAGGAGGGTCGTTGTGGGGTTCATCTAATGTTATGGCTCGCATTATGGGCATAGTCAAGACATCTACCACTGTTTTTCCAGAAAAAACACCAGAAGGAGGTTTTTGCGCCAGAATGGATACTAAACTGGAAACGTGCAAGGTGTTGGGAATGATAAACATAACTGTCTTAGCATCGGGAAGTATTTTTCTGGGGTATGCGTTGGAACCTATCCACAGTGCCAATAATCCATACAGTAAGATTAACATGGGTGTGCCTTTTACCAAAAAGCCAAAAGCCCTTCGTTATGATTACAAAGCAATAGTATCCCAAGACACACTCCTGACAAAGGCTACGGGCTGTGGTTCATCGTTGATACCTGGGCGAGACATGGCAGAGGTGTATGTGTATTTGCAAAAACGCTGGGAAAATGCGGACGGTAGTATTCATGCCAAACGCATTGCCACATCGCGTGAACGTATTGCCAACAGCACTAACGGCTGGGTGAGAGCTCACCGTGCAGAGATACATTACGGAGATATTCGCTCCAAATCTTTTTATCACAGTTACATGGGACTGATGAAAGGAAATTCTTTTTACGCTATGAATAGCAAAGGTAAAATGGTGCCCATAGTAGAAGAAGGCTGGGGAAATGAAAATGATACGCCTACACACGTGGTGATGATGTTTTCATCGGGTTGTATAGGGGCTTATGTGGGCGCTCTTGGCAATAGCTTATGGGTGGACAATGTAGGTTTTGAATATTGAAAATAAAGAACTATGGAACAAACATTTGACATTTTCTTATGGGTAATGACGCTCTTGGCAGCGGTGGTATTTGTGGCACTGTATTTTGTCAAGGCTGGTTATGGAGTCTTTTTTGATAAAAAATGGGGGCTTTCGGTAGATAATAAATTAGGCTGGGTGCTTATGGAAAGTCCAGTGTTTGTGGTTATGAGCATCCTTTGGTGGTACTCAGCCCGCAGATGGGATGTGGTTCCATTGTGTTTTTTTGCAGTGTTCCAACTTCATTATTTTCAGAGGTCTTTCATTTTTCCAATGCTAATAAAAGGACATAGCCGCATGCCACTGAATATAATGCTCAGCGGAGTGCTTTTCAATGTTCTCAATGCACTGATGCAAGGTGGTTGGATATTTTACATAGCACCCCAAGGACGTTATACCGAGCAGTGGCTCACCAGCGCCCCATTTATAATAGGAATATTGGTGTTTTTTGCAGGTATGTTTATAAATATACAGTCTGATGCCATTATCAGAAATCTTAGAAAACCTGGTGATAAAGGTCATTACTTGCCAAAAGGAGGTGTCTTTACCTATGTTAACTCAGCAAATTATTTTGGCGAACTTCTTCAATGGATAGGATTTGCGGTGATGACATGGTCATGGGCAGGTGCTGTGTTTGCGTGGTGGACTTTCGCAAATTTAGCACCTCGCGCGGCAGCTTTGTACACAAAATACAAGGAAATGTTCCCGGAAGAAATGTCTAAGGAAAAACGCAAACGAATTTTGCCTTTTATATACTAAAATATAGATACAGAATAAAAGCTTTTAATATGCAAGACGATAATAATACTGAAAATATACTTTTTACTCCTTTTAAATTAGGACCAGTAACACTGAGAAACAGAACTATACGTGCGGCAGCATTTGAAAGTATGGCACCAGATAATGCCCCGAGCGATATGCTGTATGATTATCACACATCGGTAGCACGTGGAGGCATAGGAATGACCACCTTGGCGTATGCCGCTGTATCTCAAAGCGGACTTTCGTTCAAACGTCAGCTGTGGATGCGCCCAGAGATAATACCCGGACTACGCAAAATAACAGATGCTGTACACAAGGAAGGCGCGGCTGTGTCTATACAATTGGGACACTGCGGAAATATGTCTCATAAATCAGTATGTGGTACTTTGCCACTGGGAGCGTCCAGTGGGTTCAATCTTTATTCGCCTACTTTTGTGCATGGTATGTCCAAAGATGAGATATACCAAATGGTGAAAAACTTTGGAAATGCTGTTCAACTATCTCGTGAAGCAGGTTTTGACGCAGTGGAAATACACGCAGGGCACGGTTATCTCATTAGTCAGTTCCTCTCTCCGTACACCAATCACCGCAAAGATGAGTTTGGTGGAAGTCTTGAAAACAGAATGCGTTTTATGAAGATGGTCTTGGCTGAGGTAATGCGAGTGGCTGGAAATGACATGGCTGTTTTGGTCAAAACCAATATGAGAGATGGTTTCAAAGGTGGTGTGGAGATAGATGAAGCAATAGAAATAGCCAAAGAAATAGAAAAAAGCGGTGTTCACGCCATAATACTCAGTGGGGGGTTTGTATCCCGTGCGCCTATGTATGTGATGCGTGGCGAAATGCCTATTCATACGATGACTCATTATATGGACTGCTGGTGGCTCAAATGGGGTGTTCGTATGTTTGGACGAATGATGATACCAGAAGCTCCATTCAAAGAGGCTTATTTTTTAGAGGATGCCAAAAAATTCCGTGCAGCACTTCACCTTCCTTTGGTGTATGTTGGAGGTCTTGTTTCTCGTGAAAAAATAGACGAAGTGTTGGGTTGTGGCTTTGATCAAAATACATTTACACTCGCCTCTGGACGCGCTTCATATCGGCAAGCGAAAATCACATCAAGTGGCTTAGAAAGAATATAGCCCAGCTTACTAATTGTAACGGCCATATTTGGGAAGCCAAGCCAAAAAGAAAAATCCAAACAACGAGTATGTGGGTTTTAAAATTTGGTAAAAAAGATTCTATCAAACTTCTTTCTTGGCTTTATTACTCGCCCGATGTCCCATGCCTGAAACGTAAACGAGACATAGCTGAAAATTTTATTAACTAGCCATATCAATCCTTAAAAATTATGGCCCATCCGGAAAAGCTCGCCTCTAGCGAATACTTGGACATAAAAAACAAAC
>JAQUTH010000147.1:890-3880 GCA_028709885.1 Flavobacteriales bacterium | reverse complement strand
ACCGTAGTGGTTTTCGTTGAAGTCATTTTTATCTACTTTAACATCTTTCTGACGTGTACCCTCCAATGAAGGAGATTTCGTACCAGTAAGCTGTACCTTTCCATTCGTTGGTACCAGATTTTGTTACAGAGTTGATACCAGCACCTGTGAACGAACCGTTGCGCACGTCATAAGGAGCTATCATCACCTGTATCTGTTCTATTGCCTCCAATGATATAGGCTCTGTTCCAGAAGCACCCAATGAAGAAGAAAGACCGAATGAGTTATTGAAAGAAGCACCATCCACTGTTACGTTGTTGTAACGGTATGAAGTACCAGCGAAGTTGCTACCAGATGACATTGGAGTCAGTTTGGTAAAGTCTGTAAGACTACGGTTGATGGTTGGCAGGCGGTCCATTTTATCACGGGTGATGATTTCCTGAGAACCTGTGCGGTTAGAGCTGATGATAGGGTTTCTTTCACCAACTATGATTACATCATCCAATGTAGCTGCATCTTCTGCCAAAACTACATTGTATGTAGCTTCTTCACCTATTGAAAGGTTTACATTTGATATATTTTCATTTTTGTAGCCCACGAAAGAAATTTCGATGGTGTAAGGCCCGCCAATACGCATACCTGCTATATTGAAACGTCCGTTTACCTGCGTAGAAACGTAATAAACGGTTCCCGAAGGAGTGTGTGTAGCTTTAACAGTTGCTCCAGGCAGTGCCTCTTTGTTGGTGTCTGTTACCACACCAGCTATACTAGCCGTTGTTACCTGTGCATAAGCACCAAGTGTACCCGCTAGAAGAACAACCAAAAGTGCGAAACTTCTAAAAAATGTCTTCATACAAGGATAAATTTATTGTTTAATATATTTAATGTTTTCTATATGTTAAAGTATTATAGCTTATTCCTAAAAATGTTTACTCATTTTATGTTAAAAAAAAGCCTACTTTTTTCCCACGCAAAGATAGTCAAATTATTGGGTTATCTATACATAAATGAATATTTTTTAGGCTTTTTTTCTTTTTTTTATTCATTTTGTCTTTTTTTGCTTTAACAAAATTTTTAGAAAAACATTTAACATATGTTTTTAATCCTCCAGCTATTTAAAACCAAAACTCCCGAGAATACCCCGAGAGTTTTATCTGAATACATTTTTTAATGTGTTACTTCATTTTCTCCATATACTTTGCCTTTTTCATCCGCATGCTGTCTGGGTACTGGGATTTGTGTTTTAGAGTGTCGCATTTTTTATCACCGTACTCTTTGCAGCATTTTTCTTTGTGTCCAGAGGGTTTTTCACCTTTTTTGTGCATCTCTTTGGATGGTTTTGCCTTTGCCTGAGGAGCATTTTGTGCAAAGGTAAACATAGGCATTGCCAGTAACACGCTTAATAGAATGATTTTTTTCATCTTTTCGTTTTTTTAATAGTAGTTAGGTTTTTCATTCTAAGATACGAAAAAATTGGCTTTTATGTTTTGATTTTCTGTTATTTATGTTTTTAAAACAAAAGCCCCCTCGCAGAAATGCGAGGGGGCTATATAACAGTTTAATGTTCTATCAAACAAGTTGGGTTACTCTTTGTCCCAATCCAATGCTGCCATACGTTTGTATGATTTGTAACGCCAAAGAGCATTTTCCTGAGTTGCTTTGAAAAGCTCGTCTGCCTGAGCAGGGAATGCTTTTTTCAAAGAAGAGAAACGTACCTCATCCAAGATGAATGGCAAGAAACCGTCCCATTGAGGTTCTTTGCTATCCAGTGTGAATGGGTTTTTGCCCTCTGCTTCCATAGCAGGATTGTAACGGTACAAGTGCCAGTAACCACATTCAACAGCGCGTTTTTCAACCTCCTGAGAATTGGTCATTCCAGCTTTGATACCGTGGTTGATACATGGAGAGTATGCTATGATGAGTGATGGTCCATCATACGCTTCGGCTTCTTTCATCGCTTTGAGAAGTTGAGCATTATTTGCACCCATAGCTACCTGAGCCACATATACATAACCGTAAGACATGGCCATCATACCGAGGTCTTTCTTACGGATACGTTTACCAGATGTAGCAAACTTAGCAACAGCTCCTATTGGAGTAGATTTAGATGACTGACCACCTGTGTTAGAGTAAACCTCGGTATCCAGTACCAAAACGTTTACGTTCTCACCGCTGGCAAGTACGTGGTCAAGACCACCGTAGCCTATGTCGTAAGCCCATCCGTCTCCACCGATAATCCATTGGGTGCGTTTTGTAAGGTAACCTTTTAGATCTACTACTTCTTTGCAAATATCGCAAGAGCAAGCCTGTGCCAATGGTACTATCTTATCTGCTAATTCTTGTGCGGCTTTTACGTCGTCTTTTTTCTCTATCCACTGTGCAAATAGACCTTTTAGTTCATCGGAGCAGCAAGTGCAGCTCTGTGCGCGCTCTGCCAATGTTACAAGGCGTTCACGCATACGTTCGCTACCCAAACGCATACCAAGACCAAATTCGGCGTTGTCCTCAAACAATGAGTTAGCCCATGCAGGACCTTGACCATTGGCGTTAGTTGTGTATGGAGATGCTGGGAATGAACCTGAGTAAATAGATGAGCAACCTGTTGCATTGGCTACCATTGTGTGGTCTCCAAATAGCTGGCTGACAAGCTTAACGTATGGTGTTTCACCGCATCCTGCGCACGCTCCTGAGTACTCAAATAGTGGCTGTGAGAATTGGCTATTTTTAACGTTTTGACTCTTATCTACTACTTCTTTGTAGCCTACTTTCTCGTGCATATGTTCAAACAGAGCCTGTTCGCCCATCATTTCAGAAAGCGGAGTCATGATAAGAGATTTCTCTTTTGAAGGACATACAGCTACGCAGTTGTTACATCCTGTGCAATCCAATGGAGATACCTGTATGCGGAATTTGTACTCTTTAAGTGCTGCAACTCCTTGTTTAGTAGCTGTTCCCTCTGGTAGAGAAGCTGCTTCTTCCTCTGTCATAAGGAATGGACGAATAGCAGCGTG
>JAQUTH010000147.1:0-880 GCA_028709885.1 Flavobacteriales bacterium | reverse complement strand
AAGCGCATTGGTTACATTGGATACATGTTTGAGCGTTCCATTTTGGTACTGTAACTGCTATACCACGTTTTTCGTATGCGGCTGTTCCTGCTGGCATTGTTCCATCTTCGTATCCTTTGAATACGCTAACTGGTAGGTCATCACCCATTTGAGCATTGACTGGGTCGCATATTTTGGTTACAAATTCGGTAGGAGTAGGACGTTCAGCTGTTTCTGGTACGAAAGTAGCTTTGATAGAAGCCCACTCTGCTGGTACCTCCACTTTTTCGTATTCACCACCGCGGTCTACTGCTGCGTAGTTTTTAGCTACCACGTCAGCTCCTTTTTTACCGTAGCTCTTTTCTATAAAGTGTTTCATCTCTGTTACCGCCTGTTCATAAGGGATAACGTTTGCTATTTTGAAGAAAGCAGATTGGAGGATAGTGTTGGTACGTCCGCCAAGACCTATCTCACGAGCTATCTTAGTAGCGTTGATGATATAGAAATTGATATGTTTTTTTGCCAAAATGCTCTTTACAGAATCTGGAAGAAGAGCTTTTGTCTCTTCGGCAGTGTAAAGGCTGTTAAGAAGGAATGTTCCGCCGTCTTTGATACCGCGAAGCATATCGTATTTTGTAAGATATGGTGTTACGTGGCAAGCGACGAAGTTAGGTGTTGTTACCAAGTAAGGTGTATCTATTGGTTTGTCTCCAAAACGAAGGTGAGAACATGTGAAACCACCAGATTTTTTAGAGTCGTATGCAAAATATGCTTGGCAATATTTGCTGGTAGATTCACCTATGATTTTGATAGTGTTTTTGTTAGCTCAACAGTACCGTCAGCTCCCAATCCGTAGAATTTAGCCTCAAATGTAGAAGCGTCTGCCATAGCTATCTCTTCC
>JAQUTH010000026.1 GCA_028709885.1 Flavobacteriales bacterium | reverse complement strand
CCTTGCTATGAATCCTTCAATAGTAGGTGAACTTGGTGTAACAGGTCTTGCAATGGTAGGAACAGTGGTAGGTCTTGGTTATTTTGGTTACGGATTTTCATTTACCTCATATACTATGTACATGGTTTATATATCACGAGGCAAATTTGCAACATCTCACTATGCTATATGCTCAGGACTTATGGCGTTGTCTCTTATATGGCCTAAGGCTATAAGTGGATTTACAGTCTCTGCATT
Organism: Flavobacteriales bacterium; assembly: GCA_028709885.1. Classification (GTDB taxonomy): domain Bacteria; phylum Bacteroidota; class Bacteroidia; order Flavobacteriales; family UBA1820; genus Merdimorpha. Next base: position 18,318 of record JAQUTH010000026.1, on the reverse strand, counting down.
GGGATACCAATGGTTCTTCTGGATGGTAGTAATCTTGGGAACATTGCCATCAGTACTTTTGTACCGCAAATTGGGCGTTGATAAAGACTTTGGTCGTGCTACAGACAAATAGATAAAATTTTATCATAAAATAGCAAAAGCCCATGCGTTTAATCTAAGCGTAGGGGCTTTTGTCCTTTTTAATAGAAAAAACAATAGCAAATGAAAAAAGAATACAAGATAATAGGACTCATGTCAGGCACATCACTTGACGGGCTGGACATGGTGTATGCCATATTCACCCCAAAAGCAGACGGAGGCTGGCGGTACCGAATAGACAAGACCCACAGTGTTGACTATTCCCCTCAAATGAGAGAGAAACTAAAAGGCTCATTCTATCAGACAGGAGAAGGACTCACTGTGTTAGACGCAGAATACGGACGCTTTTTAGGTGAAAAAGTGAAAGAATTTGTCCAAATGTATAACTTAGATGTGGATTTTGTGGCATCTCACGGACATACAGTCTTTCACCGCCCAGACCTCGGGTATAACCTGCAAATAGGCTCAGGAGCGCATCTTCACGCCATTTCTGGGCAAAAAGTAGTATGTGATTTTCGCACGCTTGATGTGGCATTTGGCGGACAAGGAGCACCACTGGTACCAATAGGAGACAAACTCCTTTTTTCGGAATACGACTATTGCCTTAATATAGGCGGTTTTGCCAATGTATCATTTGATAACGCAGAAGGTAAAAGAATAGCATATGACCTCTGTCCAGCCAATTACGTGCTAAACCGTCTGATGCGTACCCGTGGAGAACAGTTTGACCGTGACGGACTGGTAGCACGCAGTGGAAAGGTAAATAAAGAACTCTTTGATGCTCTGAACGCCTTGGAGTATTACCACCGTGAACCACCTAAATCATTGGCTCAGGAATGGGTAGATAAAAACGTAATGCCTCTGGTAGATAGCTGTACCGATACTTTTGAAAATGTGATAGCAACACTGACAGAACATTCGGCATACCAGATATCTCGCCATTTCCGTCCAGGAAGTAAAGTACTGGTAACTGGTGGTGGAGCATACAATGTCTATATGCTGGAACGCGCTCTTTCTTACTCAGATTTTACATTCGTAAAACCAGAAAAAAACATCATAGATTTCAAAGAAGCGCTTATCTTTGCATTCTTGGGACTACGCCGAGTGTTAGGACGTCCTAACTGCTTAGCGTCTGTAACAGGAGCATCGCATGACGTAGTATCAGGCGTATGTTACGGTTTTGATATAGCTGAATAATAATAATGAGGGAGAGGAGCCTACCCATTTTTTGGCTCACAGATAAAATGTTACCTACATCATATCAATCTTTTGTAGAAGAAATAAAAAACAGCGTAGCACCATCACGAATATACACCGATGCCCTGCGCACATTTGCATACGGTACAGATGCGTCTTTTTACCGTTTTGTACCAAAAGTGGTAGTGCGCGCTCTGAACGAAAACGAAGTCCGAGCCATAGTAGCGGCCGCATCAAAAAGAAACCTACCAGTAACGTTCCGTGCAGCAGGAACATCCCTTTCCGGACAAGCAAGCACTGACTCCATACTCATACTAACAGGTATGGGTTGGGAACGTTTTGAAGTACAAGAAGGAGGTGCTGTCATAAAAACACAAGTAGGTGTTGTAGGTACTCGCCTTAACCAAATACTGCACCCTTATGGCACTAAGATAGGACCAGACCCAGCATCAGTAGGGTCAGCCATGATAGGTGGTATAGTAGCCAATAATGCCAGTGGAATGAATGGTACACGTGAAAACGCATACCAGACACTTAAAAGTGCGCGTATCATCCTTATGGACGGTACAGTGCTGGATACAGGGAGCCACCAGAGCCGAGAGGACTTTTTAAATACTCATACCGCTTTTATAGGTAAAATAATAGAACTCCGCGATGCCATACGTGCCGATAAAACTCTTTATGACCGCATAAAAAAGAAATACAGTATAAAGAATACCACAGGTATCTCCATCAATCCTTTTGTGGATTTTGAAGACCCATTTGACATCATCACACACCTTATGGTGGGCAGTGAAGGCACATTGGCATTTATATCCGAAGTAACGCTTGAAACATTGCCTTTGGTACCATTCAAGGCCAGTGCAATGCTTTATTTTTCCAATATCACCGATGCGTGCAGTGCTGTTCAGAAACTAAAACCGCTGCCGGTAGATAGTGCCGAACTTTTGGATAGACTGTCTCTTCATGCTGTGGAAAACAACGACGGTATCCCTTCATTTATAAAAGACCTGCCAGATGGAGCCACCGCTGTGCTTTTGGAGACAAAAGCTATGACGCAGGAAGATTTGAAAAAGAACATAGAGGCTGTAAAAGAAGCTGTCAGTGGATTTACCACCCTTCACCCGATAGAGTTTACCGATAAAGAAGAAGAGTATTCCAAATATTGGAAAATACGTTCAGGAGTATTTCCAGCCGTAGGAGGACTTCGCCCAACAGGAACATCATGTCTTATAGAAGACATAGTATTCCCATTGGATGTTATGCCAGAGGCTGTTACGGACCTTCAAAAAATGTTGGCAGACCATGGATATTCTGACGGTTGCATATACGGCCACTCCATAGAAGGTAATTTTCACTTTATCATAAACCAGAATTTTTCCGATGACACAGAGGTAAAACGCTTTGAAAACCTACTGGACGATGTAGTAAAACTGGTGGTGGATAAATATGACGCATCCCTCAAAGGAGAACACGGCACAGGACGAAACATAGCGCCATTTGTTCATCATGAATGGGGAGATGCTGCATATAACGTTATGAAAGAAGTAAAAGCTCTTTTTGACCCTAAAAACACGCTCAACACAGGCGTCATTTTCAACGATGACCCTAAGTGCCACTTAAAACATCTTAAACATCTCACCGCCACTAATCCAATAGTAGATAAGTGCATAGAATGTGGTTTTTGCGAGGTAAACTGCCTCACATGCGGATTTACCCTTTCTGCACGCCAACGTACTGTGATACAGCGAGAAATAGCACGTCTTAGAAAAACAGGAGAAGACCCAGCGCTATTGGCAAATCTGGAAAGTGAATACGTTTATTACGGAGAACAAACGTGCGCCAAAGACGGACTATGCTCACTATCATGCCCAGTTAAGATAGACACAGGTAAACTGACACAAGACATTCGTTCGGCTCAGGGAACACCTACATCTAAAAAAGTAGCCACATGGACAGCAGACCATTTCTCCACCATCACCACATCTATGAGTTTAGGACTCAAACTGGTAAATGGAGTACACAGCCTTATAGGCTCATCTGCTATGAGTGCATTGGCAAAAGCAGCCCGTACAGTAACATTCAATGCTTTGCCACTGTGGACACCGTCTATGCCAAAAGGAATATCTCGCCCTACACCTATACCAGTTAATGAAAATAACCCTCGCAAAGTGGTGTATTTCCCTTCCTGCATCAACCAAGTAATGGGCGCAGCCAAAGGAGATGCCAATCAAGAACCTTTGCATCAGGTTATGACTCGTCTGTTTATAAAAGCAGGTTACGAGGTCATTTTTCCTAAAAACATGGGAAATCTTTGCTGTGGTACCATTTGGGAGAGTAAAGGATTTGTCAAAGATGCAGACCGCAAGAGTGCAGAGCTTGAAGCTGCTCTTTTAGAAGCATCAGAAGGAGGAAAACACCCAGTTGTGTGCGACCAAAGCCCATGTTTGTATCGTATGCTCAAAACCATAAAGAGCGTCAAGATGTATGAACCAGTAGAGTTTATAGATAAATACCTTATGGAGCATCTTGAAATAACCCGTGTGCCAGAAACAGTGGCTCTGCACGTTACTTGTTCTATGAAAAAACTCGGCAAGGACGCTATTTTGCGCCGTGTAGCTCAGGCTTGCGCTGAAAAGGTAGTTATACCAGAGGAGGTAGGATGCTGTGGTTTTGCTGGCGACAGAGGCTTTACTTATCCAGAAGTCAATGCTTTTGCTTTGCGCAAACTTCGCGCCAATATAGAAAAAGAAGGAGCTACATCGGGCTATTCCAATAGCCGCACATGCGAAATAGGACTCTCTACCCATAGTGGAATACATTATCAATCATTAGTGTATCTGGTAGATAGATGCTCCTGTGCTAAAAAATAATTTATAATTTCATTATGATAAAAAATGTCCCGTTAAGGGACATTTTTTGCTTTATTATAATATATATTAAGAAAAATGTGCTAATTTTGGTAACCGATGCAAATATGAAAAAAATGAATAGATAATATTTAAGAGTGATTTTTATATTAAAGCATCTGCTTTTATTCTTCTCTTGTTGAACTTAGACATGTCAGTACAGCAAAGAATAAAGTTGAATGTCCACTTTTTTATGTCTTTATACACTAATATTAGATGAAAACTATAATAGAAAAATGCGCTGAAAATATTCATGATGAAATAGGAAAAGTTTTTATCGAGAAAAACCGCATACGTGTAGCACATCATTCTATTGATATTTTTATCAATATATTGGAGAAAGAAATATCCACCATGCGTATGATTACATCTCCACTATGCGTAATTTCCCAAGATAAAGTGAAAGAGATAAAAAGAAAAATATTTAATATAAATCAAGATAAGACATTGGCAAAACTATCTTTAAATGAAGCAAATGAGGTGGTAATAACGTGTGATTTGTTTTTAGGAAAAAACACAGACAATAAATTTGTATTCAATAAATGCCTATATTCAGTAATTGATGTGCTTAGTGCTTTTAATGAATAAGAATCAAAAATAAACAAAAACAGCCGGCATAGCCGGCTGTTTTTGTTTTAAATAATACATATTAAAAAATGCGTGTAGTGCCTAAAAGACAGCTCACGTATTGCTCTTTTATCCCTAAATTATCTATCCAAGTTCGCGTGGTAATGGTTTGTAGAATATGAGTGTTAAAACCCTTTCCACAGTCGTTGTTATACACCCAAGTGGGGGTAGGCCACAGGCAAGCGCGGAATTTGGCTTTTTTGTAAAAATCCTCACTCACACCAGCTTGACCATGGTGTGCCATTTGTATATAATCACAATAGAAATCTTCTATCGGGTTGTTAGCCATGGCTTTGTCTCCACATTCTATACCAGCGTCGTTTAGGAAAAGAACGCTGTGTTTTTTGTCCCAAACACGCATTACAAGAGATGAATTATTGTAAGGGTTGGTCAAAATCTCAGGATTGGTAACGCCTAAGAATTTTATCTTCATCCCGTCAAAATCCATTGTAGAGCCCAATGTAGGTGATATTTCCTTTATCCCCGAAGTGCTTACGGCAGCATATAGTTCCCGTGCGTGTTTGCCACTTTTTTCACTATCCAGCAGCTGTTCTGTAAAACGAGACATACAAATGCTGTTTATCTTTATGCCTTTTGGGTTTTTCAGTATTTCCAAAAGAACACCACTGTGGTCTGGATGAGGGTGTGAAATAATCCACATATCCACCTCGCCACCCATGGCTGTGATAAATCCACGCAAGTACCCAGCCTCTTCCTTGTAACCTCCGTCCATGACTATAAGACGACCTTCGGCGGTGCGCATCAGATAAGAATTGCCTATTTTATCCTCTTGTGAAGCTATCTGCCATAGCTGAAAGCCTCCTTTTGCCCATACTGAAATGGAGAATAAAATCAATAAAAATAGTATTGTCTTTTTCATTTTGAATAAAAGGTTAAAAAAGGCGCATGAAAGTCATGCGCCTCTGTATTTATAGTAGTTGTTTACATCTTTTTACCCTCCTCCTGCATAGCAGAGAGGTAATAAGTAAGACTGGCAGTGCCGTCCATGGTAGGCTCATTGGTAGAGTAATCGCCATTGTCATCGTGATAAACGCACCATACTGTTTGGAAAGGAGCGTACGCATCTTCTTTGGAAAGACGGATACCTATCAGACTATTGTATATGGTAGAATATACAGGCCCGTCCACCAAACCACCCGGTGTGGCATATAGTTTTTTTCCACCCTCACGGTAAGATGAATGTGGGTCTTCTGGACTATCGGCACAGTTAGGCATACCAACTATCATGGCAGTACCCCAAGGGTTACATCCGAAGAGCCAGTCTCTCATGGCAGCTTCAAGTTCTTCGTAAGAAGAGTCGCCAGTTAGTTTTTTGTACAGCTTGGCTTGTGTAAGGCCGCCAACAGTTAGGTTATTGGAACACCAAATGAAAGGAATACCATTTAGGAATGGGTTTTTCTCTCCGCGTTTTAATATGCCGTCAAGACCTTTTTTCATGTATGAGATGACGGTGTCTCTCTGGGCACCTTTGGCATTTTGAGCGGTGTAGTAGTGTCCTAAGTTTACAAAAGGATACCATTGGTAGTGGCTGGCGGTGTCAGCACCCATCCATGGTGTTACAGGTTCCATGGCAGCGTATTTCATAGCATCTGGTAGATATTCACCACCCTGACCTAAGTAATCTAACTGTATGGCAGCAAGTTCCATGTCATCTACCCAGTTATCCTCAGCGTAGATATAAGGAGAAACGACGCTTGCTGTCTGCTGTGCGCCTGGTTTTGTAAGAGCAAAATCGTATGCTTCTTTTGCTTTTTGTTGCAAATTGGCAGCGTATGCAGGGTCATATTCACGCATTATCTGTGCGCCAAGAGCAAATGCAGAAGCAAATTTACCTGCTGTGCTGGACACACCAGTGGTGTTGTTCATGAATTTACCGCGTACTTGTGGTTCTCCGGTTACTTGATAAACAGGGCGTTCGTCTGTATCACGACCATATCTTGCAGGGTCATTAGAAGGTAAACGGAAACCTACATGGTCTCTGTCATCTGCTATTTGGTTGAACATGAGGTCTTTCTTAGGATTCATTTTAAGTGCCCAGTCCAATCCCCAACGTATTTCGTCTATGATGTCAGGTATGCCGTTGGCTCCTTTTTCTCCACGAGCATCGTATTGGTCAGTGAATGCCTGAGGGTTTTGCTGATAAGCGAACATCATCTGGAATATGGTGTTGAGCGAAGTGGTAGAGTATTGCAGGTAGTCTGTGGCATCGTGCCAACCGCCTACTACGTCTATGTGCTTGCCTTCCAGCTTTTTATCGTTAGAGCCAGTTATGAAACCGTCATGAGTGTGGCAAGAGTCTTGAATGTATGGATTCCAGCCGCAACGTTGCTGACGTAAGTAGTTGAGTAGGAAATCGGCAGTGCCGTCATATACGTTTTTGTTTATGTGGAAAAATGGAGATTTTACGCCATTGGCTTCCAAATAGTACACACCTGGTGTTTCTACGGCGGTGAAGTCAAGACGTACAGCGTTGCCAAATTGTTCCCAAGTGCCAAAATTGTCTTCAAGTTTGAATTTTTGGACTGTTTTGCCTGTGGCTGAGTCTTTTACCTCAAATTTTTTAATGTCTACCGTGTCTTTTACCAAAAATACAGCGACTTTTTTGCTCACAGGAAGGTAACCCATTTGGTTTACGCGTATCCAACCTGTTACCTGCGGTTCGCTGCACCCTGCCAGTAGCAGAATGGATAGAAGGGCAAATAATGTTTTTTTCATTTTAAAAGTGTATTTAATTGTTGTGTTATTTTTTCAGAACTACCTGCTCGGTGATAGGAACAAAGCGATAACCACGTTTTTGAAGTTCGGTGATGAGTTCATCCATGCGGTCATATAGCTTGTCGGTACGTTTTGGGTCTGTACCGAAGTGTATCATAAGGAAATATCCGTTTAGTCCGTCTTTTTCACTATCTTCGTATTTTAGGATATTGTCAAAAAGAAGCTGTGAAGACCTGTAATTTCTGGCATCGGGAGTGGTGTAGTCCGCATTGGAACCAGTACCGGGACTGAAATTGACAAATTGAACACCTAAATCGTTAGCCCATACAGCAGTCTGAGCGTTGTAATACTCGTATGGAGGTATCATAAAAGGTGCGTTTTTTAGTTTTATGCCAAAACGAGCCATTTCGGCGTAGTTATCCATAACGTCTTTTATCAGCTGAACCTTGTCCACCAAAAGAGAGTCTCTTTTCTCCCAAGCGCACCACAGAAGATGTTTGTCTGAGTGTGGACCGAGGTAATGACCGTCTTTTTTCAGTGCTTTGACTATCGGAGCGCATTTTTCAAGACGGTAAAAATTGCCAGTAAAGAAAAAAGCTCCTTTTATTCCGTGTTTTTTAAGTGTAGCGCGTATGGTCTGAAAACCGTCTGTATAGCCGTCAGAAGTAAATACCAGTGTTATTTTCTTTTCACTGCGGTCTCCTCGGTTTATACCACCTTGTACCCACGTCATGGCATCGGCATTTTCTACCTTGCTTTTTTGTGCAAAAGATAGTAGAGGTAGCAGAGCAAAAAGAATGAATATTTTTTTCATAGTAAAACGAATTATAGTTTTATGAAAATGTTTTTCTTATATAAAATGTGAGCTATCAACCAGAAGATAATGATGTAGAACAAAGCCCATAGCAGGCTTGCAAAACGAGGGTCTTCTGTTATAAAACCCCCAAGAGGAACGAACACCGTCTTGTAGAGGTAAGGTTGGAGAGAAAGAACGGTGTCTTGATAAGGTATTTTTATAAGAGCCATAGTCTTAGCCACCAGTCCAGCCATCATAAAGATGAATAGCGGATTCATACCGAATGTCAGTAGAGGATTTACCAAACGGTCTTTCTTTTTCACATCTATGATGTAAATGCACATACCCAAAAGTACTGATGCCCAGCCACAAGTGAAGAACACGTAAGAACTGCTCCATATAGGTTTGTTGATAGGGAAAGCCAAATCCCAAGCCAAACCTATCATGATGCCAACAGCGCCCCAGAACATAAGTTGCTGACTTGCCATTAGTTTATCTTCTTTGTATTTGGAAATGATACTACCTGCCAGATATCCAAAAATGATATTTACGCACGCAGGAAGGGTAGAGAGCAGACCCTCGGGGTCAAATGCTGTGCCATAACCTGTGTAGAGGTGTCTTGAACCTAAAAGCCATAGGTCAAAACGTTGTGCAGCATTGCCGTTTACATCCATGTAAGTTTCGCCCGTACCAAAACACATCATAACCACCCAGTAGCCTATAAGTATAACTGCAGCTGCACTGAGGATGTATTTCATTTTTTTAAGACCTAATATCAACAGCCCTGTTATACCATAAGCCACACCTATGCGTTGAAGAACGCCCATGATGCGTATAGTGTCAAGGTTTTTCATAGCAGGGAAAGAAAATTCTATGCCCATAATCTCGTGAGGAGCCATTTCAATAGGGAAAGAGAAAAAAGGATACCATGTGAGAAGAAAACCTACTGCATATATCTTGAATGCTCTCCAAACGGTCTTTTTTCCCAGTGTGTCAAAACTACAACCAGCTTTTGAAAACACAAACCACATGGATGCTCCTACTATAAACATGAAGAAAGGGAATACCAGGTCCGTAGGGGTGCATCCGCTCCAAGGTGCGTGTTTAAGGGGTGGGTATATAGCTCCCCAAGTGCCTGGGTTATTTACCGTTATCATTGTAGCTACTGTAAGTCCGCGCAGTACGTCTATGGACTTGATACGTTCTTTTTTTTCCATTAGAAAGTCTGTTTTTCAGTTGAATTTTTAGTGTCGGTGTTTTTAGGACACCGAAAGGCAAATTTAAGTCTTTTTTATGGAAAAACAGTTTAGGTACAGCAATTTTGTGAACAATATATAAAATTAAAATATTATTTTAATTGTTTATAAAATAGGCCTTAGTTACTAAAATAATTTAGTAACTCATATTTTCAGTCATAATGAATAAAAAATTGTATTTTTACGGCTCAAACATCATATATCTACACCTTATTATATATAGCAAAAAATGATAAATGCAGTAATACTCACCTCTGAACCTCTTACACGCAGTATATTGAGTAATTTTTTCTCTTCTGTGGCAGATTTTAACCTAATAGGAACGTATGAAAGCATTGCAGAAATGATAACCGCTACACAAGGAAAAGATGTGGATGTGGTATTTGCGGATGCTGCCTTTGTGGTGCAGGGAAATATGCTTTCCATAATGAATCCATACGGAGATAAAAAACCTCTGGCGGTAGTTATGGCAAAGGATGCTACATGGGCATTACGCTGTTTTGAGCTAACAGGGGTAGTAGATTATGTGGTAAAACCATCCACAGCCGAAAGGCTTTTTCTTTCGTTGTCCAAAGTGCGGATGCAATTAACGTTGATAGAGGCATATCACGCTATGGAAAACCCACGTTCTATGGTGAGTGATTATATTTTTGTCAAGGTAAATAAAAAGATGATACGCCTATCATTGGACGAAATACTGTATATAGAGAGTGTAAAAGATTATATCAAGATAGTAACCGAAAAGAAAAGCTATTTGGTGTACAACACCCTCACAAATTTTACCGCTTCACTGCCAGAGGGAAAATTTATGCGCATACACCGTTCATATACTGCATCTGTATCTAAAATAGATGCCATAGAGGGCAATACAGTAGAAATAATGAATGTCCGCTTGCCATTTACTAAAAAATATATGAGCGAAAATCCATTTGCTGGTATAAAGTAATCAAAGTGTTTATTAAACGCCTTTTTAACACCTTTTAACGATTATATGATGTTAAAGTTTCTCTTATTTTCTTTCTCTAATAGTTAAAAATAGTTTTTCATCGTGTAAAAACAGACTTTTGTCTAAAAAAAAGGAAAAACTAAAATTACAACTGTAAATATGGTGTATTAATTACATTTTAAGATGTATCTTTGCTCAAAATGTATTGTGAAGTAGACTAATATGTAGTATAGAATTAAAACACAATTACATTTTAACACAAGTATAACACAATGAGAGTATTAAAAACAGTATTTACATTAGCATTAACGGTTATATGCCTATGGCTTTCTGGTCAAAATACCACAGCTGACACCCTACGTGTTGCTGTGTTGGCAGATTTGCACGTGTCTGTTGGTAATGCTCAGGATAAAAACCTTTCTCAGGTTATAGAAAACATTAACGCATCTGATTACGACTTTGTAATAGTAGACGGTGATGTATCTACCGTAGGCTCTAATGAAGAACTTACAAACGTTAAAAACAAACTTTCTCTTTTAAACAAACCATACTTCTTTGTGCCGGGTAACCATGAGACTAACTGGTCTGAGAGTGCTTGCCAAAAGATAAATGACCTTTGGGGTACAGACCGCTTTGTATATGAAGTAGGAGATTATATTTTCATAGGTTATTCTACTGGACCATATATTAAAATGGGCGACGGAGCTGTTAGAAAAGAAGATATTATATGGTTAGACAACGAACTTTCAAAACGTTATAAAATAGGTAAAAAAGTCGTTTCTGTTGCTCACTATCCATTGGGAGAAGGACTTTCTAACTACAAGGATGTGGTAAATGTCTTGAAAAAATACAACACCATACTCCATATAAATGGACATCACCATACTTATGCCCTAAAAAATTACGACGGCATAGTTGGATTTATGGCACCTACACTTATAGGTAAGCCAGATACCAATGCTGTGTACAGCTCTTTGACATTTACACCCGATAACATTAAAATACAACGTCATCAGGAAGTTACAGGTTTCGTAGCAGATAAAAAAGGCTGGACAGTACCTCAAAGCGGAGACCGTTCAAACGTAGGTGAAGTATTTGACGGAGTGTATCACGCACCTATGAATGATGATGTGAAGGTTCCTTTTTCTTATCAAGAGACAGCATCTATGTACACAGGAGTATGCTTCCCTACCAAAAATAGCATAGCATACGGCACATCGGAAGGACAAGTTAAATGTCTTGACATAAAGACTAAACAAATCCTTTGGGAAACACCTAAAACTACTACCATTTATTCCACACCTTTTGTTAGTGGAAAAGCAGTGATAATAGGACGCATAAACGGAGATGTAGAAGCCTACAACGCCAAGGATGGAAAAAAACTTTGGAGTTTTAATATAGGTTCCCCAGTGGTGCAAGAGGGTATAGCCGACGACAAAGGCTTTGGTTATATAGGAGGCAGTTTTGGTGAATTTGCCAAATTTAACTGCAAAGACGGTAAAATAGTTTGGAATGAAAAAATAGGTAGCGGACTGATGCAGGGACGCCCTACTATATATGAAGACAAAATAATTTTTGGTTGCTGGGATAAAAACCTTTACTGTGTTGACCGAAACAGCGGAAAGATGTTGTGGAGATGGACAAATGGTAAAAATCAAAAATTGTATTCACCCGGAAACGTGGTACCGGCAGTAAGTCATGAAAAGGTGTTCGTGGTAGCGCCAGATAGATACATGACAGCAGTAAGTCTTGCTGACGGGAAAGAAATTTGGAGAACAAACCTACATACAGTACGCGAGTCAATGTGCTTGTCAAAGGACGGTGACAGAGTGTACGCAAAAACAATGAATGATGTGCTAATTTGTGTATCCACAGCATCACAGGATTATAAACTCCTATGGGCTACGGATATCAAATATGGTTACGAACACACTCCGTGTCCTCCTGTGGAAGCGAAAAACGGTCTCGTTTTTCTAACAAACAGAAGAGGGCAGGTATTTGCAGTAGATGGTAAAACAGGTACTGCAAAATGGGCGTTTGACGCTGGTAATTCTGCGGCGAACAAGATAGTAGAAGGTCCTGATGGAAGAGTCTGGATAACTCTGATAGAAGGAAGGATACTATCAATAGAACCAATGGAAATTTTATAATGTAATAATCAACACTTTCCAATTTATTTAAGTTAAAAACTTACACTAATGAAGCGTTTAATATTATTAATCTTTTGTCTGTCTTCAATAGTTTCTTGGGGACAGTCAATCAAGGGAAAGGTAATCGATGCTAAATCGAAAGAAGCCATTCCTGGAGCGAATATCACAGTGCCTGGTGTAAAAGGTGTAGGAACATCAACAGATTTTGATGGTACTTTCACATTTACACTTCCTGCTGGTAAAACACAAATCTCTGTGTCTACCGTAGGATATAAGGCTAAAAACGTAAACGTTGCACCCGGAGCAAACATCACTGTTTCTTTGGAAGAAGATGCAGCAGTTTTGGATGACGTAGTTATCGTTGGTTACGGTACTCAGAAAAAAGAGAGTTTGACCGGAGCCGTTGCGACAGTTGACGTTGCCAAAACATTGGACAGCCGTCCAATACCTGACGTAGCACGTGCATTGCAAGGTTCTACCCCAGGTCTTACCGTTCGTATCAGCAACGGTGAGCTTGGTAGTGACCCAACAATCCGTATACGTGGTAGCCTTTCTTCTTTGCAAGGTTCATCTGCACCACTTATCTTGGTGGACAACGTTGAAATCCCATCACTTTTGTTTGTAAACCCTGATGACGTAGAAAGCATCTCTGTATTGAAAGACGCAGCTTCTTCTTCTATCTATGGTGCCAAAGCAGCAAACGGTGTTGTACTTATCCAGACTAAACAAGGTAGTAAAAAAGACGGTAAAGTAACTGTTAATTATAGCGGTTCTTACACTCTTAAAACTCCTACCAAAAATGTTGATTTGGCTGGTTATGACAACTACGAATTTGCAATGGACTACTTAGAAAGCCGCCAAGATGTCAGCAAATACGGAGAAGTTCCAGTATCTGCCGGAGCATTCTGGATGATGAACAGCTGGCTTAAAGACCGTGCACAGTACTGGGATCAGAACTGGAAAGGTAAAGTAGAAAACGGTAGCGACATGATATATGGTCGTGACTGGGAAACTATAGGCGTAAACGGTGGTTCTGCATATAACTATGGCTATCGTCAATATGACGGTTATGATGCTTTGGTTAAAGACTGGACACCACAGCACCAACACAACATCAACATAGCTGGAACAGCTGGTAAGACATCTTTCAACTTAGGTCTTGGTTATTTGAACCAGACAGGTGTTCTTAAAAACACTCAGGATACATACCAACGTTACAATGCTTCTCTTTCTATAAACACAGAAGTAAACAAATGGTTGACACTGAAAGCTAACTTTATGTTCTCTAAGAGTGATAAAGATTACCCTAACGTATCTTACTCTGCTGACCCATATTACTATGCATATCGTTGGTCTACTTTCTTCCCTATCGGAGCTACTTACAACGGAGGTCTTCTTAATGACCCTTCAAGTGAGGTAAAACAGGCTAACATAGCTACAAGAACGAAAGAATACACTCGTTTCATGGTAGGTGGTCGTTTGACATTCCTTAAAGGATGGACCGCTGACTTTGACTTGACTTACGCTGGTGATAAGAACTATTACTACGAGCCAGGACAACGTTTTGATGGATACTATGTATGGAACACTGCTACAAAAGTTATCACAGATACTGATGGTAACCAAATATGGCGTGATAAAGACGGTCAGATAGTAGCTGCTGGAACAGAAGGAGCTTCTGGTGAAGTAGGCTGGGATTCTGAAACATACACTGCAAAAGGTTCAGGTTTTGACCAAGTGTATTATTCATCAGGTCGTTCTGAGCGTATCACTTGGAATGCAAACACTACATACGATGCTAAATTTGGCGACCATGCTATCAAAGTTATGGTTGGTATGAATACTAACAGCTATCGTTACACATACCACTCTTCTACAAAAGCAGAGCTTTCTAACGAAGATATGCCAGAAATCAGTTTGGCAGATGGTAAAATGGAAGTTTCTGGTAGCAAAACATGGCAATCTCAAGCTGGTTTCTTCGGACGTATCAACTACGCATGGAAAGATAAACTTCTTTTTGAGGTTAACGGACGTTATGAGGGTACTTCTAAATTCCCAACAAACCTTCGTTGGAAATTCTTCCCTTCTGGTTCCATAGGTTACCGTATTTCTGAGGAAAATTGGTTTGAGCCTATCAAATCAGTAGTTTCTGAGGCTAAAATCCGTGCATCTTACGGTTCATTGGGTAACCAATCCGTAGGTTCTGCCATGTATATCCCTACTCTTACTAAATACACAGGTAGCACAATATACAACTGGGGTCAATATGACGGAGTATTCCAAGGTTCTTACTCATCTCCTTCATTGGTACGTGATGACGTAACCTGGGAAACTATCACAACATTTGACATAGGTCTTGATATGCGTTTCTGGAAAAACAAAGTAGGCGTATCATTTGACTGGTACTCTAAAACAACAACAGATTTGTTCGTTCCAGGTGCAAGCATGCCATCTACATTTGGTGGTACTGCCCCTCAGGGTAACTTCGGTAAATTGCGCACTACTGGTTGGGAGCTTTCTGTAGACTTCAATCACCGCTTTTCTAACGGTATCAACTTCTCTGCTAACTTCGGTATTTCCGACAACACAGCTAAGATGTTGAACTACACTGAGAGCACTATCAAAACAATAGGTTCTTGGTACAACGGTCGTGAATATGGTGAAATATGGGGTTATGTATTTGACCGCCTATACCAATCTACTGACTTTGAAGAATATGTTCCACTTAACGGCGTACAGGTTTCTACAATAGATGCTGCATACGTTGAATGGTACTATGGTAAAGCATATAAACTAAAAGACGGTTTTGACGGAACAGGTGCACTTCATGGTGGTGCTAAGTACAAAGACCTTAACGGCGATGGCGTTGTTAATGGAGGTCAAGGTACAGTAGACGATCCAGGTGACCGTGTTAAAATTGGTACTTCACTTCCTCGTTATGAGTATAGCTTCCGCTTTAACGCAGACTGGAAAGGTATAGACTTAGGTTTGTTCTTCCAAGGCGTTGGACAACGTTACCAAGAAGGTGGTGGTCCTCTTTCTGTACCAGTTTGCGAGATAGGTCAAGGACAAATATCTTCTAACATAGCTAACACATGGTCTGAGGATAATCCAAACGCTTTCTTCCCACGTACAAATGCAATAGGACGTGAAAGTGGCTGGGGCGGTTCATACCTATGCTCTAAACACTATTTGTTAGACATGGCATACCTTCGTCTTAAAACAGTTACATTGGGTTACACAATCCCTCGTAACATCACAGAAAAAGCTGGTATCAGCAAACTACGTGTATACTTCACAGGTGAAAACTTGTTAACATTCAGCAATTTGAGATTCCCTATTGACCCTGAAATGCAAACAGGTTCTATGTTGAGCTCTTCATACAATGCTGGTCAGGTTGGTACAACAACACCAATATCGAAAACACTTTCGTTTGGTTTGCAAATTGGTTTATAACATAACACCACAGAAATATCATGAAAAGAAAAATATTTTTACCAATAATTCTAATAGCAGTTCTTCTTACGGGTTGCACCAAGTTCTTGGAAAGAACACCGCTGGACTCGTATGATGACTCTAACTTCTGGCTAAACGAAAGTAACGTTCGCCAGCATGCCAATTACTATTACGGCTCATTCTTCCCTGGTTACCACCAAGGATGGTCAATGGCTCAGATGTGGTTCCGTGATATATATGGAAATGACCAGACTACATATTCTGATGGACAACCAGGTTCATTCCCTTCCACAGCTACAAGTGCTGGTTATTCTCTTCCAAGCCATTCAATAGGTAATGGTTGGGCTGATATGTCATGGTCAGATAACTATGCATGGATACGTAGAACAAACATTTTCATCAAACGTTTGAACGAATCTTCATCTACCAAATTTACAGACGAACAACTTGGACACTGGATGGGTATTGCTCGTTTCTTCCGCGGTATGCGTTATGCAGACCTCGTATGGGGATGGGGAGATGTTCCTTACTACGGTAAATCTACCGATGATATGGACGAACTTTGCAAACCACGCGATAACCGTTATGATGTTTTGGACTCTGTTCTTGCAGACTTCAAATATGCCATAGCAAATGTTCGTGCTGAGGATGGAGATAATACTACTCTTAACAAATATGCTGTTGCTTCTGTTGCTGCGCGTTTGTTTATGAGATTAGGTCTTTACCAACACTACATCACAGCTGCTTATCAAGGTGGTAATGAAGCCAAAGCAAAAGAATATCTTCAATTTGCTATGGAATCAGCTGCACTTGTAATGAACAGCGGTAAATACTCTATTTCTACTCCATATCGTGAGCTTTTCGCAAGCGCTTCTTTGGATGGAAACCCAGAAGTAATACTTGCTCGTACATATGCAATAGGTATGGTAACACACGCATTGACTTCTTATCAGAACTATAATGAGGGTCAGTCAAACTCTATTTCAGCTCATATGATACGTTCATATCTGTTCTGGGATGGTAAATTGGCTAATGAGACTACCATTATTCCTGATGCACAGAACCCTGACAACTATGGTAAACTATTTACCATGGTGGACAACGCTCTTCTTGCAAACAAAGACCCACGTCTTGAAGCTACTATCAAATCTTCTCGTGTGCTTTCTCAGGGTAACATAGGCGCTATGTCTGCTCCTTATTCTACAAAAGGTGCAGCTACTCGTTACTATGTACGTAAGATGTTCCCTCGTGGTGGTGAACACTACACTGCATCTCAGGCTGCTTCTGAGGTTATGACAAAATCCGCATCAAACTTCACTAACTCACCAGTTATCCGTTACGGAGAAACTCTTCTTAACTGGATCACTTGTAAAGCTGAGTTAGCTCAATGGGGTGGTGGTGCTGCCGTAACACAGGATGATATAGATAATTCTATCAACAAACTTCGTCATCGTCCAATATCTACTGGTGATAAGACTGCTGGTCTTACTATTGACCCTCAGCCAAATGCTGCATCAGATATATGCAAACACCAGTTGGCTGATATGAGACTTGACGCACTTCCAAATGACCTAACACGTGACCCAGACGTTTCTCCTCTTATCAATGAGATTCGCCGTGAGCGCATGGTAGAGCTTGCATTTGAAATATACCGTTCAAAAGACCTTCGTGCATGGGGTAAATGGCTTCCAATATGCCAACGTTACGACCAGAAACCAGGTAAATACTGCGCAGAAGGATATCCTGCATATGATGGCGGTGATAAAAATGTAGGATGGGGTCTTTCTGATAACCCAACAGGAACTATCAACCAGAGCGTTCAGTACTACAAAAATGCTCCTGAGGGTAACCTTCACCAATGCGGTGCTTACTTTGAGTTGGATGTTCTTTACAAGTTGAAAAACGATGCAAAAGCAGCTTGGGACCAAGCAGTTGCTGACGGTAAACCAGTTGAAGAAATCAACCTTCTTAAATACCAATACAACGAGTGGAATACAGCATGGGGTGCTTTTGAAGGACAAGCAACTGGTTCTACAGGTGGACTATGGTGTGTAGACCAATATGGTGTTCAACACCACTGGTTGAAAACTGATGGATATTCTGATGAAGTTCTTTCTAAGATGCGTGGTTGGTACATAGTTGGTAAACACAGCTTGTTAACTGTAAC
>JAQUTH010000025.1 GCA_028709885.1 Flavobacteriales bacterium | reverse complement strand
ACAGGCTCATAAGTGCAGGCAGCGTTATATTCATGCTCCAAACGATACTGTATTACCTCGTACTGCAATGCCCCGACAGTACCAATTATTTTACGCCCGTTCAGGTCAAGGGTAAATAACTGTGCCTCACCTTCGTCCATGAGCTGGTCTATACCTTTTGCCAACTGTTTGGCTTTCATAGGGTCGGCGTTGTTTATGTATCGGAAATACTCTGGTGAGAATGACGGTATGCCTTTGAAGCTCATCACTTCGCCTTCGGTAAGAGTATCGCCTATTTTGAAGTTACCGGTGTCATGCAGACCTACTATGTCCCCGGGGAAAGATTCGTCAATGACCTGTTTTTTCTCGGCGAAAAAAGCGTTTGGGCTGGCAAATTTCAGCATCTTACCTTGGCGCACATGCAGATAGTTTACATTCCTTTTGAAAACACCAGAAACCACCTTTACAAAAGCAAGACGGTCGCGGTGTTTCGGGTCCATATTGGCGTGTATCTTAAAGACAAATCCTGAAAAAGCATTATCATCAGGATTTATCATTCTTTTGTCTGTTTCTTTTGGGCGTGGGGCAGGGGCTATCTGGACAAAAGCATTTAGTAGCTCAGCCACACCAAAATTATTCAGTGCAGAACCGAAGAAAACAGGTTGTTGTGTACCGTTGAGGTATTTTTCTACTGAAAAGTCAGGGTAAATACCCAATGCTAACTCCAAATCTTCGCGTAGTTTGTCTGCTGAACGCTTAGATACCAAAGAGTCCAATTCGGTAGAATTTATATCGTCTATCTCTATTGCTTGTTCCACTTTCTGTTTTGAAGCGCCAGAGAAAAGTTTTATGTTTTTCTCCCAGATATTGTAAATGCCTTTGAAATCAACACCCATACCTATCGGGAAACTCATTGGAGTAACGTGCAGTCCAAGTTTTTGTTCCAATTCGTCCATAAGGTCAAAAGCGTCGCGTCCCTCACGGTCAAGTTTGTTTATGAAAACTATCATCGGAATGTTTCTCATGCGACATACAGAAACCAGTTTTTCGGTCTGTTCCTCCACACCTTTTGCCACGTCAATGACTACTATGACGCTATCCACAGCGGTAAGTGTGCGGTATGTATCCTCGGCAAAGTCTTTGTGTCCAGGTGTGTCCAGTATATTTATCTTGTAGCCTTTATAATTAAAAGCCATAACAGAAGTAGCAACAGATATACCACGTTGGCGTTCTATCTCCATAAAATCAGATGCAGCGCCTTTTTTTATCTTGTTGGATTTGACGGCACCTGCCTCTTGTATAGCACCTCCAAAGAGGAGTAGTTTTTCTGTAAGAGTGGTTTTACCTGCGTCAGGGTGGCTTATAATGCCGAATGTGCGGCGACGTGCTATTTCTTCTTTAAATCCCATTAGAATACTGAAAATGTGTTTTAACGGTGCAAAGGTACAAAAAAAGAATTTGCGATATATATGTATAAATTTGCTTTTGCATTTTATATTAATTATTTTTGTCAATACATAAAAATATACAAATGCTAAGGATAGGATACGACGCAAAACGACTTTACAATAATACATCAGGATTGGGCAATTATAGCCGTACCCTTGTTGAAAACCTTATAGATAGACATAAAAAAGACTTTTTTTTCCTTTTTACTCCTAAAATACGCCTAACCATACCTTTCCTGCCTCTAATACATGTTAAGACCATAATGCCAGATGGACTTTGGTTTATGTTTCATGGATTATGGAGGGAGAGGCATATATCATCTCTTTGCACTAAAAATAAGATAGATGTGTATCATGGGCTTAGCCACGAATTACCATTAGGAATAGAAAAAACTGGCGTTAAAACTGTTGTAACTATTCATGATTTGATATTTATGCGCCATAGGGAGCTCTACAAACCAATAGATGTGTGGATACATACCAAAAAAGTGCGTCATGCTTGCCGAGTAGCCGATATGGTGATAGCTATAAGTGAACAGACCAAATATGACCTTATGGAACTGCTCCATGTACCTGAAAACAAGATAAGAGTGGTGTACCAAAATATCACATCTTCTCCCTATTCTAATATGACAGAAAGTGAAGTAAAAACGGTACTTCATCCTTTTCTATTGCCTAAAAAATACATTTTGTGTGTAGGGACATTGGAAAAACGTAAAAACCAACTAACACTACTCAAAGCACTCCAAAAAACAAAAAACCTAAATCTTGTTTTAGTAGGGAGAAAGAGCGGAGGATATCATAAAATACTTAAAAAATACATAGCAGAAAACAACCTTGAAAACCGTGTCAGAATATTTAGCGACATAACGCAAGAACAACTTGTCGCTTTTTATAAAAAGAGTCTTTTTGTGGCTTATACCAGTGTGTATGAAGGTTTTGGCTTGCCAATAGTAGAAGCGTTGAATTACGAAAAAGCGGTGCTTACCACCAGTGGAGGATGTTTTAAGGAGGCAGCAGGCGATGGTGCGCTGTACACACCAGCATCTTCTGTGGAGCGTATGGCTGAAAATTTAGAAAAAATGTGGAACAACGATGCTCTTCGCACTTCTTTGGCAGAAAAAGGACATGAGTATGTAAAACGTTTTTCATCTGAAAATTCATCTGAAAAAATATACGACATATACACAGAACTCTGTTCGCAAAAGGCAGATAAAAAGATATGATAGAGATATAAAAAGATTAAAAATTTGTTTTTTACATAAAAACATCGTAGCTTTGCACAGAAAATGAAGGTAGAAGGATTTGGGGAGCGGAAAGGCTCCCCAAACTTTTATATCACAGTTTAAGACAGCATGATAAACGCAGAATTAGTAAAAAAGCTGATAGACAACGCTTTGAGTGAAAATCCATCTCTGTTTTTGGTAGATATGAACATATCGCAGGACGGAGAGATAAAAGTATGGGTTGACTCAGACCAAAGTATTGATTTGGAGGAGATAATACGTATTTCACGTGCCATAGAACACGGAGAAGGCATGGATAGAGAAGTTGAAGATTTTTCCCTTTCTGTCAGTACTCCTGGAGCGGAAAGCCCACTGAAAATGCCTCGCCAGTATGTCAAGAACATAGGGCGTACTCTTTCTGTGGAAACCAAAGACGGACAGAAATATGAAGGAGAAATAACCGCTGCCGATGACCAAAAGGTAACTCTTCAATGGAGCGCCCGTGAGCCTAAACCGATAGGAAAAGGCAAATGTACTGTGATAAAAACAGCAGAACTACCTTATCAGGAGATAAAAAAAGCCCGTGTGGTTATCAAATTTTGAAAAAACAATAAACCATATCACTTAATTTGACACGATTAAATGGATAATTTAGCACTTATAGATTCGTTTTCCGAATTTAAAGATTTCAAGAAAATAGACCGTCTAACACTGACAGCTATTTTGGAAGAGGTTTTTCGCACCGCATTGAAGAAAAAATTCGGTACGGATGATAACTTCAATATCATAGTAAACCCTGACAAGGGAGACCTTCAAATATGGCGTAACCGCATCGTGGTGGCAGATGACCAAGTGGAAGACCCTGCGGCTCAGATACCTCTTAGCGAGGCTCGTAAGATACAGGATGACTTTGAAGTAGGAGAAGACGTGTCCGAAGAGGTGAAAATAGCAGATTTGGGACGTCGCGCCATATTGGCATTGCGTCAAAATCTTGTAGCACGTATATTTGAACATGACAACGCCACAGTGATGAAACGTTTTGAAGAACTAAAAGACACTGTTGTAACAGGTGAAGTTCACCATGTGCGTCCTAAAATGACTATCATACACGATGAATACCAAAACGAATTGGTTTTGCCACGTGAGGAACAGATACCGGGAGACGTTTTCCGTAAGGGAGAACCAGTGCGTGCATTGGTAAAAGCGGTAGAGATACACGGTGTAAAACCAAATGTAATACTTTCCCGTACAGACCCTAAATTTTTGGAACGCCTTTTTGAACAGGAAATACCAGAGATAGCAGACGGTATCATCACTATTAAAAAAGTGGTGCGTATTCCAGGAGAAAAAGCCAAAGTAGCTGTTGAGTCTTATGATGACCGTATAGACCCAGTAGGTGCTTGCGTTGGAATGAAAGGTTCCAGAATACACGGTATAGTACGTGAACTTTGTGGTGAGAACATAGATGTTATAAACTACACAACCAATGTTCAGCTTTTGGTGTCTCGTGCATTAGCCCCAGCGCATCTTTCCAGCGTGGAGATAGATGAAACATCACACCGCATATCTGTATATGTAGAGCCAGATGAGGTGTCTAAGGCAATAGGTAAGGGTGGACAAAACATCCGTTTAGCATCACAACTGGTGGGTTATGACATAGACATTTACCGCGAAGGAGCAGATTTTGACCTATCTGAATTCTCTGATGAGATAGAAGGTTGGGTGATAGATTGTCTACGTTCCATAGGCTGTGATTCAGCTAAGAGCGTTTTGGAACTATCCAAAGACGAGCTTTTGCGCCGTACCGATTTGGAAGAGGAAACCATAGATTACGTCTTGAAAGTTCTTTCTGCGGAATTTGACAAATAATAGACGTAAAGTAAAAATAATTGTATTTCCCGACAGATAACAGGGATTAAAATTTTAAAAGGCTTTAAGATAAAGGAAAAAATATGGCTGAAACAGTAACAAAACGCCTCAACAAAGTATTAACTGAACTAAACATTTCTATGGATAGGGCTGTGGAATATCTTTCCAAAAAAGGGATAGATGTAAAACCAGACCCTAATACGAAATTGGATGCTCATGTTGTGGAAATACTTGAACAGGGTTTCCAACAAGACAAGAGTAAAAAACAGTTGATAGAAGAGGTAACCCAAGCTAAAAGAGAGGAAAAAGAAAAACAACGAATAGCCAAAGAGGCACAACAGCAATCCACAGTATCTCCAGCCGTAGAAAACAATCCTCCTGCACCCGTTGTCCAAAAAACAGTGGAAGAAAAAAATGTGGAAAACACACAAATATCCACCTCACCAACATCACAAGTGAAGTCCAATGTAGAAACCAATGCTTCTAAGGATGAAAAAGAGACGGTTGCCCCAGTTAAAGATGAAAATAATATTTCTAAAAAACAAAAGGCACAAAATCAACAAGACCTTACAAACAAAGGATTGAAAGTGGTAGGCAAGATAGACCTTGAAGCTCAAAATAAGCAGAAAGCCGAAAAGAAACAAACCCAACATCCTTCGTCCAAAAAACCACAAGGAGATAAAAAACCTTTGCAGTCCATAGGCGGACTCCAACCAAAACCTTCTACCCAGAAGAACCAAGGCGATAAAAAACCAGCCCCAGTGCCAGCCCCTAAGAAAGCAGAAGTGCCACCCGTTGCACCAAAAGCACCAGAGGTCAAAGAAGCACCAGCCCCTGTCAATACCAAGATAGAGACACAGTACCAAAAACTGGAAGGACCTAAGACATTGGGAAAAATAGACCTCAGTGCATTTGAAAAACAAAAACCAGACCCTAATAAAAAACCGATAGGAGCAGTTTCTGACGCTAAAAAGCGCCATAAACGAAATCGCGGAGAAAAAGTATCTGGTGGAAACGCATCAGGCGCAGCACAAACACAGTCAGGTCAGGGAGGTAATAACAACAACCGTCCACAAGGCGGAGGAAATGGAAATAATCGTCCTAACCAAGGCGGTAACAACAATAACCGTCCACAGGGAGGCAATCGCCAAAATAACAACAATAATCGCCCTGCACCACGCAAGGTAGAACATGTAGAGCCTACCGAAGAGGAAATCTCTCGTCAGATAAAAGAGACACTTGACAAACTCACATCTGCCAAAGCAGGCAAGAACAAAGCGGCCAAGTACAGAAAAGAAAAACGCCTTTCCCGTCGTGAAGAAGCATCTCGTGAAGCAGAACGCGAAGCCGAGGAAAGCAAAATAATAAAAGTAACCGAATTTGTTACCGTATCCGAAGTAGCAACCATGATGAACGTACCTGTAACTCAGGTCATATCATCATGTATGCAGTTAGGCATCATGGCATCCATGAACCAACGTTTGGACGCAGATACCCTTTCTGTGGTAGCGGACGAATTTGGATACGAAGTTCAGTTTGTGGACTCAGACGTTGAAGAAGCAGTCTTGGAAGTAAAAGACGAAGAAAAAGACATGGAACGTCGTGCGCCTATCGTTACCGTCATGGGACACGTTGACCACGGTAAGACATCTCTTTTGGACTATATCCGCCGTTCTAACGTCATAGCAGGAGAAGCAGGAGGAATAACCCAGCACATAGCCGCTTATGCCGTAAAATTGGAATCAGGACAAAAGATAACTTTCCTTGATACCCCAGGACACGAAGCCTTCACAGCCATGCGTGCTCGCGGAGCTCAGGTTACAGATATAGCCATTATAGTGATAGCGGCAGACAGCGATGTGATGCCACAGACACGTGAGGCTATTTCCCATGCACAAGCAGCTGGCGTACCTATGGTCATAGCTATTAACAAAGTAGACCTTCCAACAGCCAATCCAGACAAGATACGTGAGAGCCTTTCTCAAATGAATATTCTTGTAGAGGAGTGGGGCGGTAAAGTACAATGCCAAGAGATTTCTGCCAAAAAAGGTATAGGAGTAAATGACCTTTTGGAAAAAGTGCTTTTGGAAGCTGAAATGTTAGACTTAAAAGCCAATCCTAACAGGAATGCAGTCGGCACAGTCATAGAAGCCTCTTTGGACAAAGGACGCGGCTACCAAGCGACAGTTTTGGTACAGACAGGAACGCTGAAAATAGGAGATTATGCCCTTTCTGGACAGTACACAGGTAAGGTAAAAGCCATGTTTGACGAACGTGGTAATAAAATAGAGGAGGCTCAACCATCACAACCAGTGTTGGTACTCGGGCTTGACGGTTCACCGCAGGCAGGTGATAAGTTCAATGTCTTTGATGACGAAAAAGAAGCCAAACAAATAGCCACACGCCGTACACAGCTCAAACGTGAACAAGACGTTCGTGCCAGTAAGCACATAACCCTTGATGAAATAGGACGACGTATAGCAATAGGAGATTTCAAAGAGCTTAACATCATCATCAAAGGAGATGTTGACGGTTCAGTGGAAGCCCTTACAGATAGTTTGGAACGCCTTTCTACCGATAAAATACACGTCAATATCATCCACCGAGCAGTGGGAGCTATCACAGAATCGGACGTTCTTTTAGCGTCTGCATCAGAAGCTGTCATCATCGGATTTAACGTTCGCCCTTCGGCAAATGCCCGCAAACTGGCAGAGCAGGAGCAGATAGATATCCGTACATATTCCATCATTTACGACGCTATAAACGAAGTAAAAGACGCTATGCAGGGTATGTTGGCACCAGAATTCAAAGAAGAAGTGGTGGGTAACGTTGAAATACGTCAGGTATACAAGATTTCAAAAGTTGGTACCATAGCCGGATGTATGGTCTTGGACGGTAAGATAGCCAGAAATACCAAAATCCGTGTCATACGCGACGGAGTGGTGGTTCACACAGGCGAACTGGACTCTCTTAAACGTTACAAAGATGACGTCAAAGAAGTTCTCAAAGGCTTTGAGTGCGGTTTGAGTATCGCTAAATTTAACGATATCCAAGAAGGCGACATCATAGAAGGATACCAAATGGTAGAGGTGAAGCCAAAACTTTAATCTCTGAAAAAAAGATAAATTTTTATTAATTAACGAGGCGCACCGTAGGTGCGCCTCGTTTTTTATGGCAAAAAACATAAAATACGTTTTATTTTCATCTGTTTTCAATACATTTGTAAAGAACAAAAATCATAGAACATGAAATACGAAAATTTAACTAAGAAATTAATCTTGTGCGTATTAGCCATAGTGCTAATACCAATAACTGTTTTTTCGCAAGTCAAAAAATACCCCACACAGATAGGATATGACACATATTGGGGACAACGCCACACGCAGTTTGCAGCACTGGGACTTCAAAGTTCTGACATAGTGATGTTAGGCGATGACTTTATAGACCGCGGAATGTGGACTGAATTTTTCGGCAATCAATTCGTTAAGAACCGCGGAATAGCAGGCGATGTGATAGAAGGAGTCAGTTACCGTTTGGAAGACGTAGTGAAAGACAAACCAGCCAAAATATTTCTTTACATCGGAAAAAGGGATATCAAGTTGGGAACATCTCCACAGTTAGCATCTGAACGCATTTTGGAAGTCATTGACAATATTCTTAAAGCATCCAAACGCACCAAGGTCTATTTCATAAGTATCATTCCAGATACGGAATCAACGCCAGATATGTTGGCAAAATACGCCCTTTATAATGATTATGTTAAAAAAGCAGCCACAACATTCACTTATGTTGATATTACCGATGCAATGGTTAGTTCGGACAGCACACTAAACCCTCTTTATTCGTATAACAAAACTTCTACACTTAATGGTAGAGGTTATTATGCTGTATGCCAAGCACTTTCGCCTTATATATGTGCTCCTGTTATGGAGGCTGATGGCGTGCGAGACGATTATCCCCTCGTAGGATTTATAAAGGAGCGCAATAGCATAATGGAGTATTTGCCTGCTTATACGTCTGATATTCTGATGATTGGCAATAGTATAACAAATATAGGGGAGTGGACAGAGTTTTTGCATGATAAAAATGTGAAAAACCGCGGAATAAGTGGCGATATGACCGCTGGCGTGCTTACCCGTCTGCCACATATGTTGCGTGTAGAGCCTCGTGCAGTGTTTTTGATGATAGGAATCAATGATTTGGGTGCAGGTAAAACAAAAGAATACGTTTTGGAAAACATATTGGAGATAGTGAAAAAGATAAAAGAATTGTCTCCTCGCACGCCTATCTATGTGGAGAGCATTTTACCTACCAATCCTACCTTCTCATCGTTTAAAACCCATACTGGACATAATGCAGAGGTGGTTTTTATAAATGATGAATTGAAAAAAATGGCAGCCTCTCATGGTTATACTTTTATAAATATTCACCATGCGCTCAAAGATTCTGACGGCAATCTTTCTTCAAAATACACTAATGATGGACTACATCTTTGCTGGGATGGATACCGTGTATGGAGAGATATTCTGATTTCATACATGCCTAAATAATGACATAGGCACAAAAAAAGAGGGGAAGACTAAGTCTTCCCCTCTTTTTTTACTGTAAAGTAAATTACTCAGCTACGACAGCAGCTGTAGTGTCAGCAGCAGCAGAATCAGCTACAACAGCAGAATCAGCTACAACAGCAGCAACAGTGTCAGCAACTACTGGAGCTTCTTCTACGACAGCTTCAGCTTGAGAATCAGAAGATTTGCAAGCTGCGAATAGAGCAACTACTGCAAATGACAAAAGAACTACTACTTTTTTCATTTTGTTTAATGACTTAAAAATTGTTTTTAATTGTTTATTTGATTTAAGTATTATTTTCTCCTTAAATGACTTGGCAAAGTTAAGGAATAAATATTGTTATAGGTATGTTAAAAGTGATTTTTTTTTAATAAAAATGAATATTTATCTTTTTTACTGAAAAAGTATCATTTCATTGCGATATTTTAAAAAAAATATATAAAAAAGTGTGTACTCTTTAAGTTTTTTTTAACTTATAGCAAACCTTCATTTTGCATCAAATCTAACTCTTCACATATTTTTTTGCATCCATATATTATTTCTTCCTCGGAAATGGTAAGAGGAGGTGATAAACGCAATGCGTGCTTTTCATAAAGAAGAAGAAATGTTATCACGCCTTTACCTAAAAGTCTCTGCATTAATAGAGTAGATGTGTCTTTCTTTTCAAACATAGGAGCTAACATAAGACCCATACCGCGTATTTCTTTTATGGCAGGATGAACCAAATGACAGCGAAAAATCTTTTCTTTTTCCAATGTCTGAGGAATGATGTCGCCCTCGGTGAGTATTCTTAACGTTTCAAGGCACGATGCTGCTATCACTGGGTTGCCGCCAAAAGTGGTAACGTGTCCCATTTTAGGGTTGTCCAAAAACATTTGCATCTTTTCAAGTGAAGATATGAAACCACCCACAGGAAGACCTCCCCCCATAGCTTTTCCTACGGCTACTATGTCTGGTGTGATGCCAAAATTCTGATAGCCCATAAGACGTCCGCAACGTCCAAAACCGGGTTGTATCTCATCTATGATAAGCTGCGCGCCTACTTCGGTGCATCTTTTTCTCACTGCGGTCAACCATCCGTCTTTTGGCAAAATAAAGCCAGCCCCTCCTTGGATAGACTCTAAAAGAACGCCAGCGGTGCGCTCTGTTATCATAGAAATGTCATCCCAGTTGTTAAATTCCATGAAATGAACATCTGGTATAAGCGGACGAAATGCACTTTTTTGTTCCTCTACACCGAGCATACTGAGTGAGCCTTGTGTGTTACCGTGATATGCCCATTTGGCACCTATCATTTCGGAGCGTCCAGTTACTCTTTTGGCGAGTTTGATGCTCGCTTCTATGGCTTCGGTACCGCTATTTACCATGTACATACAGTTAAGCTCTGGTTCCAACATTTCTGTTAGCATTTTGCAAAATGCAAGCGGTGCGTCTTGGATAAATTCGCCGTACACCATTACGTGCATATATTTGTCCAGTTGGTTTTTTATAGCTTTGATGACTCTTGGGTTGGAATGTCCTATCACGTTGGCAGATACTCCTGCTTCAAGGTCAAGGTATTTTTTACCGCTTTTATCCCATATCCAACTGCCACTGGCGTGGTCTATGTCCAATGCCAATGGGTATGGTGTGGTTTGGGCTTGGTATTTTTTAAATTCTTCTAATCTTGTCATTTTCCTTTTGTTGTTTGTGCAAAATTACCAAAAAAAGACGTGGTAGTAACTTAAACGATATACAAATATTTTTCTATACATTCCAAATGGTGTTTGATACTTGTGAAGGGAAACATTTTTGTACCTTTGCCTGTGAAAAATAATAATAAACAATAATTAAATATTATGAAAAAAATCCTTCTATGGACAGTGTTAATGCTCACTTTTGTGTCATGCTCTAAAAATACTACGCCAGTAGCACCTATTATAATAGATAGTACACCTGAAACGGTAGAAACGGGTGTAAATAAAGCAGTTACGTTATCAACAGAAGTCATAGCAGATGAATCTGTAACCAGCTATGTATGGCTTTTAGGACAAGAAATACTTTCAAATGCAAAGACATTGGTATTTTCTCCCACACAAGCAGGTGAATATGAAATAATATTCAAAGCGATAAATGCAGGAGGATTTGACCAGAAAAAATACACCGTCAAAGCAAAACTATACCCCGAAGGATATTTTGTACTCAATGAAGGTTGGTACGGGCATGAAAGTGGTTCGGTAGATTATTTTGATGCTTCACTCAACAGAACACAAGGCATTTATGCGTTGGCAAATCCAAATATGACAATTGGAAATACATCTTGCTCATTGGTAAAAGCAGACGGATATTTCTACGCCGTGTCTAAACAAGGACGTCGTTTGGTAAAATATTCGGCTATGGACTTTAAGGACAAAGGAGAAATATCTGATGCTCCCGACGGACGTTCATTCGCTGCAATAGATGCAAATACAGGCGTTTACACCACAGCCAATGGTGTTTTTATAGTAAATCTTAACAGCATGAAAGTAGTTAGTACTCTTAAAGGAGAAAACGATGCTGTCCTCACCGGAGAATACGGCGATGTAACTATTTTTAAAGACTACATCCTTGTGGTAAAGACCAGTGGAGCAGTTTTGGCATTCAAAAAATCTGACTATTCATACGTTAAAAACGTTTGTGCTGCCAAATCTGGTTTTGCCCAAACCAAAGACGGAGTAGTGGTAGCAGCAGACGGAGCAAAAATATTTCAGATAGAATCCACTTTGAATGTAATAGAATCCACATTGCCTACTGGCGTAGCAGTGTACCGAAACTCTATGTCGTGGACACCTTCTTCACTAAAAGCAGTCCCTGGTGAAGATGCTTTCTATTTTGCCAACGGCAGCGGGTGGAGCATGGATAACATTTACAAATATAATTTCATAAAAGGAGGCGTGGCTATAACTGCTCCTGCTGGAAAATACCTTTATGGAGCTTTTGGCGTAGCTAAAAACGGAGATATTATCGCTACTTTCTGCGGTGCATCATGGGGAGATAATAACAACACTATCAAAGTGTTTGACAAAAATGGCACAGAAAAGGCTTCGGCTGATTATTCAGGCTATATGTTCCCAGAAATGGTTTTGGTAAACGAATAGATTACTGGAAATAAAAAAGCCGTGTCCAAAGACACGGCTTTTTTTGTATATAAGAGTATTATTATCCTCTTTTTATCTTCATGGCTGTAAGGGTGTTTTTCATTAGCATAGCTATTGTCATAGGTCCTACACCACCTGGTACAGGGGTTATGAACTCACATTTAGGAGCTACCGCCTCAAAATCAACATCGCCTTTTATGGCAAAACCACTCTTTTTAGAAGAGTCAGCCACACGTGTTATGCCCACGTCAATGACAGTAGCACCGTCTTTTACCATGTCAGCTGTTATAAAATGTGGAATGCCCAGTGCAGCTACCAATATATCAGCCTGACGTGTTATCTCAGCCAAGTTTTTGGTCTTGCTGTGGCAAACGGTTACAGTGCAGTTGCCTTTTTTGTATTTTCCTTCCAAAAGAAGAGAAACAGGCACACCTACTATGTTACTGCGTCCTACTACCACTGCATGACGTCCTTCGGTAGGCACATCGTAGCGGTCTAAAAGCTCTATGATGCCAGCAGGAGTGGCAGGAATGAGAGTTCCTTGTCCCAAAGCCAAACGTCCCATGTTCACAGGGTGAAAACCGTCCACGTCTTTCTCAGGTGCTATACTTTCGGTTATTAGCTTTTCGTTAATGTGTTTTGGCAAAGGGAGCTGGACTATAAAACCGTCTATTTTAGGGTCTTCGTTTAGCTCTGTTATTTTTGCCAAAAGTTCTTTTTCGGTTATTGTGTCGGGGTATTTTATCAGCGAAGATTCAAATCCTACTTCATGGCAAGATTTTACTTTGTTGTTCATGTAAGTGATACTCGCTCCGTTTTCACCCACCAAAATGGCAGCCAAATGCGGTGCGCGGTGTCCTGCGGCTACCAATGCATCCACTTCGGCGCGTATTTCAGCTTTTAGGGCTTCCGATGTTTTTTTTCCGTCTAATATCTGCATGATTATTTAGGTTTAATTATCTTCTTGGACCTTTACCCATCATCTTCATCATGTTGGCTGCGCCACCACCTTGCATCATCTTCATCATTTTTTTCATATCTTCAAATTGCTTCATCAGGCGGTTTACTTCATCCAACGGACGACCACTACCACGTGCTATGCGGTTTTTGCGGGCAGGATTGATAAGGTCTGGATTTCTGCGCTCGTCAGGGGTCATAGAGTAAATGATAGCCTCCACGTGTTTGAAAGCGTCATCTGGTATATCTACATCCTTTATAGCTTTTCCCATTCCAGGCAACATACCAAGAACATCTTTCATGTTGCCGAGTTTTTTTATCTGGTTTATTTGGGTGAGAAAATCATCAAAGCCAAATTGGTTTTTGCGGAATTTTTTTTCCAATTCCTTAGCCTTAGCCTCGTCATACTGAGCGTTTACTTTTTCTACCAAGGAAACGATATCACCCATACCGAGTATTCTATCTGCCATACGCTCAGGGTGGAACACATCCAGAGCCTCCATTTTCTCACCAGTGGAAGAGAATTTGATAGGTTTATCTACGGTAGCTTTTATGGAAAGAGCAGCACCACCGCGAGTATCTCCGTCCAATTTAGTGAGGACAACGCCGTCAAAATTCAAACGGTCATTGAACGCTTTGGCAGTGTTTACAGCGTCCTGACCAGTCATGCTATCCACCACAAATAGAGTCTCGGAAGGGTTTATGGCAGCGTGTACACGGCTTATCTCATCCATCATCTGCGCATCTACCGCCAGACGACCAGCAGTATCCACTATCACAGTGTCCAGTGAATGTTCACGTGCGTAAGCTATCGCATCGGTAGCTATTTTGACAGGGTCTTTGCATCCGTCTTCGGTAAAAACTTCCACTCCTATGCCCTCAGCCAATACTTTCAACTGGTCTATGGCGGCAGGACGGTAAACGTCGCCAGCTACCAAAAGGATTTTGCGGTTCTTTTTGCTTTTTAGAAAAAGTGATAGTTTACCAGAAAAAGTGGTCTTACCAGAACCTTGCAGACCAGCTATAAGGATAACGGCAGGTTTACCAGAAAGGTTAATATCTACTGCTCCACCACCCATAAGAGCGGTGAGTTCATCCTTGACTATTTTAATGAAAACTTGCTTAGGATTTAGCGAAGTATGTACGTGTGCGCCAATAGCTTTTTCTTTTACTTTGTCGGTAAAGTCTTTGGCTATCTTGTAGTTAACGTCCGCATCTACCAGAACACGTCGTATTTCTTTTGCCGTTTCGGCTATTTTTATCTCACTTATCTTGTTGTCGCCCTTGATGACCTGTAAGGCACGGTCCAACTTCTCACTCAGACTTTCAAACATATTGTTCTCTCTTTTTTAATGAAAGGCAAATTTAATGATTTTTTTCTATGCATAAAAATATATGTATATAGGTGATTTACAAAAATTTTTCGTCTCCGCACATACGAAAACCATTTAAGAAATCTACTATACTCATTTGTTTTTTACCTTCGGCTTTTACTTCTTTTAGTTCTACATAAAAATCGGCAGCAGCCACAAAAAGACGTTTGCCCTCAGTTTTTATATGCCCCCAATTCCCATCAGAAGGTATTGAAGTAACTTCGGCACTGTATATTTTCAGAGGAGTATCGCTACCAGCATGCCACATAAGAGCATAAGCGCCAGGTACAGGCGCAAGACCACGTACCAGATTTACCACATCCTCAGCGTTTTTTGTCCAACGGATAAGAGTGGTGTCTTTGAATATCTTAGGAGCAGGTTTTTCAATATTTGGTTCATGCTGTGGTATAGCTTTTACAGCATCGGTGCGTATCATCTCAATAGTGTCCACTGTCATTCTGCGTCCCATTTCCATCAGTTTATGGTACATGATTCCAAAATTATCTTCTGGAAGAATTTCCATTTCGCGTTGAAGAATGATGCTACCAGTGTCTATTTTCTCGTCCAAAAGAAAAGTGGTAAGCCCTGTTTTTTTCTCTCCATTGATGATAGCCCAGTTTATAGGTGCTGCACCGCGGTAATCTGGTAAAAGACTGCCATGAAGGTTAAAAGTACCCATAGGAGACATCTGCCACACTATTTTGGGCAACATTCTGAAAGCCACCACCACAAAAAGGTCTGCTTTTAATTCTTTTAATTGTTCCAAAAAGGCCTCGTCGCGCATTTTTTCAGGTTGGAGTACAGGTAAATCATGTGCCACAGCATACTCTTTGACAGCACTGGCAGTAAGTTTTTTGCCACGTCCAGCAGGGCGGTCAGGCACAGTAACCACAGAAACAACGTTGTATTTTTCTGCTAAAAGTTCATCTAACTGGGCAACAGCAAACTCTGGCGTTCCCATAAAGACTATTCTAAGGTCTTTTTTATCTTTCATCTTTTCTTTTTGTCTTTTTTAGTGATTAGATGGCGCACGTTTCCCATCTGTGCAAAAATACCGCTTTTTATCCCCGCAAATACCAAAATACCTATCAATAATGCAGATAAAAACGCAGTCAGAATAGGGGAAAATGCAGATGTGTCTATAAATCGGGTAATATCATCTGTGCTGTCATTTATGGAAAAAACTGGGTAAATAAACCATGGTAAAAGGGAAAAAATGACGCACACAAAAAATATGTAATAAGCGGTTTTGTACAGTGGATTTTGGATGTTTTTCTTGTAGAAAAAGCTCAAAATAATGGCTACAATAGCCGGTAGGAGTGCTCCCGCTGCGTTTAACAAAGCCAATGAGACAGATGAAAAAACGCCTCCACTGTAAGATATTTCAGCATCAAGAATACTAAATCTGGTTATCTGAGCTCCGCAAAAAACCGCTACCAATGAATGTCCTCCTTCGTGTAGCATGACGTACAGAAAGGCAATGCCTACGCACATTATGGAGTTCAGTGCAATAAATTTTTTTATATCCATATTATTTGATATTTAGGCAGTTATCGCAAATACCACAAGGTTCATTTTTGGAATCGCCAAAGTATTGTTCTATCCATTCTGCACGGCACTGAGTGGAGTAAATGTATTTTATCATGTTTTCAGCTCCGTTTTTTCTCTGTTTTTCAGCTGTTTTGGCTGCTGTGGAAATGACGCTTTTTATGTAATTGTCATCTCGTTGGGTGTTGAAAATCATGATGTTGTATTTTCCAGCAGGGACATAATCTATAATTCCTGTCTTTTGCAGGTATGCTAACGAAGACGTAAAATCTTCCACAGTCATCTCTGCGGCAGAGGCTAATTTTTCCACGTCTATCCGGCACATATATCCAAAAATGCCATCTGAGCTTCTAACCAACGCTTCCAAGGCTTTGGTATGGCTGTTTTCATTCATCGTATAGCACTGTTCCATTTGGCATTTTATCATAGCCTTAGCCATGGTGTTTTCTGTTCCGTAAAAAGAAATAATGCCGTAACGCACTAAGTATGAAAACAATGACCTAAGGTATGCAGCGTCTTCTATTTTATAACGTCTGGTAAATTCTTCAAAAGAAAAATTGAAAGTGCTACGCGGAAAATCTCCGTCACCAACGCTGTAATAATTGCACAAACGGAGGTACAGAGCAAAAATATCTTCTGTTGGTATGTCTGTTTCTGAAAAATATTTGAGAGTATTGACAGTTTTTTCATCTGACAAAATGATAGCCGAAGCGGGCAAACCGTCTCGTCCAGCGCGTCCAGCCTGTTGAAAATAATCCTCAGGAGAAAGAGGTATGTGATAGTGCAAAACGAGTCTTACGTCAGCCTTGTCTATGCCCATGCCAAATGCGCTTGTGGCTACCATGACTTTCTTTTCCCCTTTTATCCACATAGACAGCGCTCGGCTTCTGATATTTGCCGAAAGCCCTGCGTGATATCCTATGGCAGATATTCCGTTGGCAGAGAGCATTCTTTCTACTTCCAATATGCTGTTTTTTGTCCCACAATAAACTATGGCAGAACCGTCGCATTGACTTAAAAGTTCTATCATTTCTGCGTGTCGGTGGTATGACATACGCACTTGGTAAGATAAATTTGGACGGCGAAAAGACTGTTTGAATATCTTGTAACCGTCTCTAAAAGAAAGGTTTTTTATAATATCCTGCGTTACATCTTCGGTGGCAGTGGCAGTGAGAGCCATCACGGGAACGTCAGGAAAAATGTTTTTCAGCTGTGCTATATATCTATATGACGGACGAAAATCATGTCCCCATGCGCATATGCAGTGTGCTTCATCTACGGCTATCATAGATACATTCATGTATTGTGCGGTCTGGATAAAAGAGTCTGAAAGGATACGTTCAGGGGTGATGTAAAGCATGGATATTTCTCCGCTGAGAGCTTCTTCCATGTATTTGTTTACCTGCGCAGAGGAAAGAGAACTGTTGATGTAGCGAGCGGGTATGTTTCTGTCTCTTAGAGCTTTTACTTGGTCTTCCATAAGGGCAATAAGAGGAGAGACCACTATCGTAATTCCTTGACACATTATAGCTGGCAACTGGTAGCATAATGATTTACCGCCACCTGTGGGCATGACTACCATGGTGTCTTTGCCACTTAAAATACTTTCTATGGCATTTTTCTGCGTGGGGTGTAGTGATGTGTATCCCCAGTATTTGCGTAGTATGTCAGTGGCATTTTCAAGCATTGAAAAAAGGTTATTTTGATATTTGCATTTGCACAAAGACTATAAGGTAGTATCTAAGGGTACGTCCAACGGATGTTGTCATCAGCGTACCTATCCATGAACTTCTCAGTGAGCCGAGTGTTATCATCACCACATTGCCCATAAGGGGTACAAAACCCAATAATCCCAATATAAAACCGTATTTGTGTGCGTATGGATACATTCGGTCTATTTTCTCTTGTTTTACTTTGAAGTATCTCAAAACTTTTTTAAGCTCTAAAAAATACCCCATAAAGTAAGTGGTCATTCCGCCTAAGATATTGCCCGTAGCTGCCGCCAAAAGTGCCACCCAAGGGTCTACACCCATGGCTATGACTGCTACTATGACCACCTCAGAAGAAAAGGGAACTACCGTTCCTGCTATAAATGCAGACACAAATAGTCCCCATGCTCCATATTGTGCTATGAAATCCATCATATAGACTTGATGTAACTTATGACTTTACCTTCTATATTGTCAGTATCTTCTCCGACGAATTTTTCGCCCATAATGTGTTCGTAAAGCTCTATGTAACGCTCAGAGATACCATTTACTATCTCAGGTGTCATTTGAGGTACTTTTTGTCCTTCTTTTCCTTGAAATCCGCTATCCATAAGCCATTCACGGACAAATTCTTTGGAAAGTTGTTTCTGTGCTTCACCTTTTCTTTGGCGTTCCACGTATCCTTCGGCGTAGAAATAACGTGAAGAGTCAGGGGTGTGTATTTCATCTATAAGGGTGATAACGCCATTTTTGTCCTTACCAAATTCGTATTTGGTATCTA
>JAQUTH010000024.1 GCA_028709885.1 Flavobacteriales bacterium | reverse complement strand
CGAAGGACTGCCGTAATGGTCTGTGTTTTTGATAAGATGACGACTATCTACAATACGAGTCTTGAACCCTCTGCCTTGCAAAAGGTGAGCCACTGTTTTGCAGTTAAGTATCTCGCCAAAAGAGAGAAAGCGGTCTTTTATTTTAAGGCTGTATTCACCTAAAAGAGCCACTCCTTCCAGTATTTGTTTTATCTCTGCAAATTCGGCGGACATATCCATAGTGGTATCTGGAGCTATCTGACGCATACAAAAATCTTCGTATATCTGCGTATAATCATCACCACAAGCTGCCTTTTCCAACATATCTTCCAGCATATCGGTAGAACGACCACGAGCCGAACATACAACCAATATCTTGCCCTTTTGAGCCTCAGCGCACATAATATCCAGTGCTCCGCTCAAAGGATTACCCTGCAAAGAAGATAGGGATTTACCACCAAATTTGAGTACTTTCATTTTTTACTTAAAAATAATAATTGTTATTAAATATGTTTATCAGAAAAATTCACGGAGAATACCCTGTAATTTTTCAAACTCTATCAAAAAACCGTCGTGTCCGTCCATGGTATGCAGTACAGAATAATGGCTGTCTTTGCCCAAAGCACACAACGCTTGGTGAGATTTCAGGTTTTCATACGGCTGAAAATACAAGTCTGTATCTATCCCTACCTGCACCACACGTGAATTTATACGGCTGTAAGCGTCCTCAAAACTACCATATCCACGGCTAATATCAACAGTGGAGATAAGGCGAAGCATACTTTTATATGCCTGTACCGAAAAACGCTTTTCCAGTTTTTCTCCATGATGACGAAGCCACGATACGACGTTTGGCATACCTTGCTCTGCGTTCTCACTGCGGGCAAACTTGCGGTCAAAAGACTGCGGAGTGCGGAAAAACATCATAGATAACATTCTGGCATCGTGCAGTCCATGTTCATCACTGCGCATGATAGCCTGCATTTGCAGTTCAGAGAGAGCCTGCACCCAGTCTGTACTTTTGCAGTCTGCTCCCACTATTATGCTTTGTGAAGCAAAATCTGGATATTCCACCGCTGCTTCCCATACCAGACATCCGCCCGTAGAGCCTCCTATCATAGTATGCACATGTTCCACACCTAAGCTTTTAGCCCCCAAGACTAACATACGCGCCATATCCCGAGCCAGAAAATCCATGTAACTGTCTCCCTGCCATACAAAGCCGTCATATCCGTTACCCGGTATGTTAAAACTCAGAACAGTGTATTTTAGAGTATCTACCACGTTACCGTCAGAAATGAGTCCGTTCCACCAACCGTCTTTTCCACTGACTGTGGAATTACCTGTCAAGGCATGAAAAACCATTACCACGGGGGCTTCACTACCCAAAGGACGTCCATACACTTCGTATGACAGACGTATAGAGGGATATTTAGCCCCATTGGTGCACGTAAAATCTTTTATTTGCGTATACTCTAACATATTTTTACGACACATAAGTTGCAAATGTAATAAAAACGCTATTTCGTTGTAGCATCTTATGTTGATTTTTATAAATTATTATTATTTTCTCAAAAAATCAGCAAAATAATTGATGATAGCATCTTTTAAGACTTCACCTTTTTCACTTTCCTCAGCGGTAAATTCTTTCAGCACTTCGTACTGTGGAAAACCGTCTGTATCACGTCCAGTGAGACGGTAATAGCCCATTGGTTCTAAAAGAGCGCAGGTGCCTATGTGCATAACATCCATTTTCTGCTCTCTGGTAAGGGCATCGGTGGGGCGCCCTAACACACTAAGTCCTGCTACGAACACCATTTCAGGTATTCCTACCTTTGAATCGGGAGAAAAAAACTCTGTAAGGCGCAGGCTTATCTGTTCCAATTGTTCTTGTTTTGTCATACCAAAAATTTATGTGTATTAATTTTGTGTAAAGGTACGGCTAACTGCTCATTTATTGGTAGTTTTTCCATAATTTCGCATTTTAAAGTATTAAAATCATTTTTTACCGTGAAAATAAAGCACATCTTATTCTCTTTTTGCCTTTTGATAGGCGCACAAACAGTCATTTCGGCTCAGTCTTTCTCATTGCAAGACATATATAAAAACGGTCGGTTTGCGGTCTCTTCGCCCAGTAATCTGCGCAGCATGAACGACGGAGAGCATTACACCATATTGGAAAATGACAAAAATTATTCGCACATAGTAAAGTATCGTTATATAGATGCTCAGGCGGTAGATACTCTTTTTTCTACCAAAAACGCTCTGCAAGGGCAACGCATTTTTTCATACTCTACCAATGCCACAGAAGATAAAATACTGCTGAGTACGCATCCTCAGTATATATTTCGTCGTTCTTTTTCAGCTATTTACTACATCTATGACACCAAGAGCAAAGATGTCAAACGTGTAGGCTCAGACCCTATCCAAGAACCTCTTTTTTCTCCCGATGGGACAAAAATAGCCTTCTGCAAAAACAACAATCTTTACTACCAAGACCTCACAGACGGTACCACACACCAAATAACATCTGACGGACTGCATGACCATGTAATAAACGGTACTGCTGACTGGGTGTACGAGGAGGAATTTTCGGTAGTACGAATGTTTGATTGGAGTGATAGTGGCAGATATTTGGCATACGTGCGTTTTGATGAGAGCCGCGTGCCTGTTTACGGTATGGATATTTACAATCAAAGCACTTATCCCGCCCGTCAGACATTTAAATATCCTAAGGCTGGGGCAGAAAACTCCACTGTGAGCGTTCATATTTACAGTTTGGAAAAAGACTCCTCTGCTGATGTTCCTTTGAATGAATATTCAGATTTTTACATTCCACGAATAAAATGGTTGCCAAGTGGAGAAAAACTGTCTTTTTACGTGATGCCTCGCCTTCAAAACGAACTGACTGTATATGGCGTTTCTCCTTCTGGTGATGACAAGAAAATACTTTGGCAGGATAAGGACGACGCTTACATCAATCTTTCTGACTTTGTACATTATTTCCAAAATGGAAATATTGCTTTTATTAGTGAAAGAGACGGTCATGCACATCTGTATCTTCAAAACACAAAAGGCAAAATATCTCCTCTTACCAGCGGTGCGTGGGATATAACTGCCATATATGGCATAGACGAGAAAAACAACAAAGCATACATACAAACTACCGAGCAAGGCAGTCAAAACCGCACAATATCTTCTTTGGACATAAAAACCAAAAAGCTAAAACGCCTTTCCAAGGACTTAGGCACCAACAGTGCTTCTTTTTCTGAAAACTATAAATACTACATAAACACATTCAGCAGTGCTACTTCTGCCCCTCTCTACACCCTCAACAGCCCTTCTGATGGCAAAATGATAAACAAGATACTGGATAATTCCGCTGCGCAAAAGACAGTACATGATGTCAAAATGCCTGTAAAACATTTTTCTACCATAGACGCTGGTACTGGTGCAGAACTCAAAATGTGGACTATGTACCCTTCTGACTTTGACAGCACCAAGGTATATCCTCTACTCATGTACGTGTACGGAGGTCCTGGTAGTCAGCAGGTACTCAACAGTTGGAGTGGAAGCATGGATATTTGGCTGGCATACATGGCTGAAAAAGGATATATTGTTGCGTGCATAGACGGACGAGGTACTGGCGGACGAGGCTCTGCTTTTGAAAAACAGATATACCGTCAAATGGGACGCATGGAGATAGAAGACCAGATAGCTGCCGCTAAAAAATTAAGTTCTTTACCTTATGTAGATGCTTCAAGAATAGGTATTTTCGGGTGGAGCTTCGGTGGATACATGGCGTGTCTGGGTGCTACACGTGGAGGTGATGTTTTCAAAACAGCAGTGGCAGTGGCTCCTGTTACTTCATGGAGGATGTATGACAGCGTTTATACCGAACGTTACCTGTCCACTCCGCAGGAAAACCCTGAGGGTTATGACAAAAACTCTCCTCTTACATACGCCCAAGACATGAATGTTCGGCTAATGATTATTCACGGTACTGCCGATGACAACGTTCACTACCAAAATACATTGCGTTTTACATCTCTACTGATACAAAACAATAAACCTTTTGAACAGATGATATATCCGGATAAAAACCACAGCATACGCGGAGGCAACACTTCGCTTCATCTTTTTACCAAGATGACTGACTTTTTACTCCGCAATCTTTAATAAAACACACCATGGAAAAAATCAACACCTCTGCCTCATGGCAAAAATATACGCCTTACATTATATGCGTGGCTCTATTTGCTTTGCTATCATTA
Organism: Flavobacteriales bacterium; assembly: GCA_028709885.1. Taxonomy (GTDB): domain Bacteria; phylum Bacteroidota; class Bacteroidia; order Flavobacteriales; family UBA1820; genus Merdimorpha. The sequence continues at coordinate 14,786 of JAQUTH010000024.1, read as the reverse complement.
GCGTATTTCAACCCTGTGCTTTCTGGTAAAGTACTGGAACAAGGAGATATAAAACAATACATGGGCTCGGCTGCCGAGATACACGATTACCGTGCTGCCAATGATGGACAAGACCCTTACTGGACTAACCGTATGTTCGGTGGTATGCCTGACTACCAGATAGGTACTGACTTTTCATACAACATGATAAAGTATCCTTATTTGGCTATGCACGCTCTGCCTCGTCCTGCCAATTTTGCTTTTACGTTTTTCATTTCCTTTTTTGTGCTGATGTTAACACTGAATGTCGGTTGGAAAAAAAGCCTTTTAGGTGCGCTGATGTTCGGACTTACGTCTTACCTATATATAATATTGGCAGCAGGTCATAACTCAAAAGCCTATGCCATAGCTTACCTACCGTTGGTATTGGCTGGTGTGATGATGGTGTATTATCGCCGTAAATATCTTTGGGGAGGAGTGCTTATGGCTTTTGCTATGGGACTGGAAATATATTCCAACCACGTGCAGATGACTTATTACATGGCTTTGGGTACTGTCATTTTCATCATTTTATACTTGGTGGAATGTATTAGAAAAAAAGAGCTTAAACATTTTTTTGTATCTACTGCTGTGCTTTTTGCAGCTGCCATCATTGGTATAGGAATGAACTCAGGTCGTCTTTGGAGTACATGGTCATACCAAAGTCATACCATACGTGGAGGTAGTGAGCTGGTGATGGACAGCACTGCTTCGGCGCGCAAAGGTCTGGACAAAGACTACATACTTAATTGGAGTTACGGCATTGGCGAGACATTTAACCTTATGGTACCAAACCTTTACGGAGGTAGTTCAAACACTTCTTTGGATAAAGAAAGCCAATTTTTCCAAGCGGTAAACCGTTTGACTGGCAACCCTATGCAAGCTACTCAAATGGCTCAGAACGCTCCTACTTACTGGGGAGACCAACCTTTCACTTCTGGTCCTGCTTACGTGGGTGCTATCACCGTATTTTTATTCATATTGGGGCTGATGATAGTACGTGGCAAGATGAAATGGTGGCTTTTGGGGGCTACTGCGCTCAGCTTTCTTATGGCGTGGGGTAGCAACGCTATGTGGTTTGCCGACATGATGATAGAGCATTTTCCTATGTATGACAAATTCCGCACTCCTTCTTCGGCGCTTATAGTATCTTCCATAACCATGCCTATACTGGCTATTTTGGCTATCAAAGAATGGTTTGCTCCGTCATATCCATTATCTGAGGGCAGAAAAAAACGCTACCTCTACATAGCATTGGGCTGTACAGCTGGTGTTTGTATGTTCTTTGTCTTTTTGGCAAATAGCGTTTTTTCATTTACCTCCCCTGCCGATAGCCAGATGTTCGGCTCATATCCTGAAATATTGGCGGCTCTTAGAACAGACCGCTATGATATGATGGTGTCAGACGCTTTGCGTAGCACTGCCCTTATAGCTGTTTCTGCTACTCTTTTATGGTTAGGATACAAAGGAAAACTCAAAGAAACCGCTGTGGTATTGAGTCTTTGCATACTGGTAACGGTGGATATGTGGAACGTAGACCGCCGATACCTCAACAACGATAATTTCACATACAAAAGCACTATGGAAGACCCTTTCCAAGGCACCATAGCTCAGTGGGCTTCTACACAACTATCCAATGACAAGAGTTATTACCGCGTATGGAACCGCGCTGTAAACACCATGAATGACGCTTCTACTTCATTCTATTTCAACAGCATAGGTGGTTATCACGCTGCTAAACTCCAACGTTATCAAGAGCTTTGGGACTACCAAATATCACGTGGTAACATAGGTGTCATCTCAATGCTAAACACAAAATACATCATAATGCCTGCCCAAGGGGAAAACAAATACCCATCTATAATAGAAAACCCAGATGCTTTGGGTGCTGCATGGGCTGTGGATTCTCTTATTTTTACTTCTTCTGCCAAAGAGGAACTAACATCACTGGATAGCATTGACGTAACACGTTTGGCTGCTGTGGACCAGTCTTTCAAAGATATAATAGCTGTGCCTTCGGTTACCAAAGACAGCACTGACTTTTTCCAAATAGACCTCACTTCATACCAGCCAAACCACCTGATTTACAATGCAAAAATGAGCAAGACATCGCCTGTGGTATTTTCTGAAATATACTACCCAGACGGCTGGAACGCATACATAGACGGAGTAGAAACGCCTTACTTCCGTGCCAATTATGTTCTTCGTGCAATGGTCATACCTGAGGGTAACCACAAAATAGAGTTTCGTTTCCAGCCAAAAGAAGTCCTTTGGGGAGACCGTCTGAACCTCATTTTCACCATTGTGTTCACATTAGGAGCAGGAACAGCTCTGTACCTTTCACTTAGGAGAAAAGAGCAAAAAACAGAAGAATAAGCCATGAAAAAAGTATTGGTCATCAGTTATTATTTTCCTCCTGCGGGTGGACCGGGAGTACAGCGCTGGCTCAAATTTGTTAAATACCTCCGTGGTGAAGGCGTAGAACCTGTCATGTACATACCAGAGAATGCCAAATACCCAATGGAAGACACCTCTCTGCTCTATGATGTACCAAAAGACCTCAAAATATACCGCGGAAGTATCTTTGAACCTAATAATTTTTTCTCCTCAGCCAAAAACACCAGCGGAGGCTTCATAGACACCGCCGTAAAAAAACAAAGCTTCAAGTCAAAAGCACTCACATGGATACGAGCAAATTTTTTCATACCAGATGCCCGATGTATGTGGATACGCCCGTCCATACGCCGTGTAGAAAAAATCATTAAAGACGAAGGTATAAATACTATCATAACCACTGGACCCCCGCACTCACTGCACATGATAGGACTCGGTGTTAAGAAAAAACACCATGATATACAGTGGATAGCAGATTTTAGAGACCCATGGACTAAGATAGACTACTTCCATAACCTACCACTTACACGTTGGGCGGAGAAAAAACACCGCAACATGGAAAAAGAAGTACTCTCCACCGCTGATGACGTAATAACGGTAACACCCAGCGTAGCCAAAGATTATATGCCAATGTGCCACGGACGTATGCACATGATAACCAACGGCTATGACACAGCTGATATGCCTACCGAGAAAATCACGCCTGACGCTCTTTTCTCCATATCGCACTTTGGAACCATAAACGCACAGAGAAACCCAGAGACACTGTGGAAAGTGTTAGGCGATATGTGCCGTGAAAATGAAGTCTTTTCAGAAAAACTGAGCATACAGTTATCTGGTAGCGTATCTGGTGAAGTCTTTTCACATATAGAGAAAAACGGACTGACACCACATCTTAATTACCAAAAATATCTACCGCATGCAGAAGTGATAAAAAAGCAACATTCATCTCAAATGCTACTCATGCTGATGTATCGCGCACCAGAAGGAGCAATGTTTATAGTCGGCAAACTTTTTGAATACCTCGCTGCATGCCGTCCTATCTTGGTGGTAGGTTACTCCAAAGGCGACGCTGCATCAATAGTGGAAAAGACAGCCAGCGGTACAGCTGTGGATTTTGATGACTATAAAACACTGCGCGCGGTAGTGGAAAAACAGTTTTCATTGTATTTAAAAGGAGCTGACACATCAGTAAAAAGCTATGAAATAGAACAGTATAGCCGAAAAGCTCTCACGCACCGACTGGCGCAGGAAGTCATATTGCAGTAACTAAACGCCGCCCTAAGGGCGGCGTTTTTGCTGCGCGCATCATTATTTATAACTACCAAAGATGACACATTAACCAATATTGGGGATTTTGAGAGCCAAAGGGACAAGATAACTTTGCACCATAATAAAAATATTATGGCTTTTTATCATTTTATAAAAAATATATCTTGTCTGATATGCCTTTTAGGTGGAGCATTTTTAAATGCCCAAGAGCTAAAAGACTGTGCTAATGTTTCATTTTCAATAGTAGATGACTCATCGGATGAGTTATTGCCATACGCTACGGTAATTATTTTTGACAATAAAGAAAAATCACTCGCTGGAATAACAGACAATAACGGTTATTGCATAATAAAAAATATACCAAAAGGAGATGGCATTCTTAAAATATCATATGTTGGTTATTCTACATATCAACATGAGATATACATTGATGGAAACAAAAGTTTAAAGATATCACTAAAAAAACTATCCGAGGCTCTCCCGGAAGTAGTAATCACCGCATCGGAATCCAAAGGCGTAACCAGCTCCTCAAAGATAGAACGCAAAGCCATGGAACACCTCCAACCGTCCAGCTTTGCCGACATACTGGAACTCATACCCGGCGGATACTCCAAAGACCCATCGCTCAGCTCCCCCAACATCATACACCTGCGCGAAGTACCAATATCCAACTATAATTATTCCACCTCATCCCTGGGCACATCATTTGTCATAGACGGCGCACCAATAAGCACCAACGCCAATCTTCAAACATTAGCCGGAGCATGGGAAACATCTGCCACATCCCGTGATTTTGTAAACATGGGACTGGACATGCGCACCATATCTACCGACGACATCAAAAGCGTGGAAATAGTACGTGGAATACCGTCTGTGGAATACGGAGACCTCACATCTGGACTTGTAAAAATAGAACGCAAACGCGGCGGTAATGACACCGAAGCACGTTTTAAGGCAGACATGAAAAGCAAACTGTTTTATGTAGGTAAAGGTTTTGACTTTTCTGCAAAAAAACTATCTGTAAACATAGGCGTGGACTATCTGGACTCAAAGGCAGACCCACGAAACAATCTTGAAAACTACAAACGTCTCTCTTTTTCCATACGCACCCGCAAAGAATGGAATACTGACGGATACACCATAGCACTAAATTCGGCATTGGATTACAGTGGCTCTTTTGACAATGAAAAAACAGACCCTGAGCTCAATTATGGAAATATAGACACTTACTCATCGTCTTATAACCGCCTGAGTCTAAACAATGCACTTAACATCAAGAACACCAATCCATCGTTTTTCAAATCATTTAACCTAAACACATCGGTATCATTTGAAAAAAACACCCTTGACCGCACCAAACTGGTGCAGCTTCAACGGGACACACCCATACCCAACAGCACCACCGAAGGCGAACATGACGGAATTTTCCTGCCATACAAATACACAGCCACACAGAGTGTGGATGGGCGACCATTTAATTTCTTTGCCAAAGCTACCACCACATTTGGCTTCAAGACTGAAAATTCGGTAAACAACACCCTTATAGGTACGGACATAAACATAGACAAAAACTTCGGGCAAGGACAAATATACGACACCTCCCTGCCTCCATACCCCAGCATGACCACTCGCCCACGCACATACAGCAGCATACCAGCACGTTATGACTTAGCTTTTTTCATACAGCAGAGTTCTTCGGTAAAAATAGGAAGCCACTCACTGGACGTAATGGCAGGCGTTAGAGCTTTGACCATGTTAAACATACCTGCATCATACACCATGCGCGGTTCTTTTTACTTAGACCCCCGTATCAATGTCAAATGGGGACTTCCTGTTATGTCATTGGGCGGAAGAGCCATGAAAATAGACTTTTCAGCGGGCGTTGGTAGTCATACCAAAACACCTACCCTTGACCAGTTATACCCTGACATGGTGTATTGTGATTTAGTACAGCTAAACTATTACCATACCAACCCTGAATATCGCCGTATCAACATGATGACCTACATCATAGACCCTACCAACACCAGTCTCTCCCCTGCCACCAATGTCAAATGGGAAGTCCGTTCAGATGTTTCTTTTGGACAAAACCGCCTTTCGGTAACATATTTTCAGGAAAATATGAACTCAGGGTTTCGGTACACTTCTGGATATGACTCATTCACATATAAAAAATACGATGCCAGCGGTATAGACCACTCAGCACTCACATCAAAGCCTTCGCTAACAGATATGCCGTACGTTATAGACACTATTCTCTACGGACATACTTCGGTAACAAACGGTAGTGGCACGTTTAAGGAAGGGGTAGAATTTTCATATTCTTCGCCTCGCTGGGAAAAACTGCACACCCGCCTTACCATTACGGGAGCATGGTTCAAGACGACGTACCAAAACAGCCAGCCTGTGTACGAAAAACCGAGTGTAGTGCTTGACGGAGAGCAAATACAATACGTGGGGGTGTACAGTGAAGATGACGGCTATATCCGCGAATCTTTCAATACCAATTTTCTGTTTGACACTGACATGCCTCGTCTTGGATTGGGGTTTTCTCTTTCCTTGCAGTGTATGTGGTTCACCGCTTCGCAAACGGCGTATAAGAGTGGAGTGCCAATAGCTTACCTTGACCCCAGTGGCACTGAACATCCTTTTACCGAGCAGTGCAAAGAAGACACCTACCTCAAATGGTTGGTAAAAACGTACAGCTCTTCTCTTTTTCAGCGTTCGGTAGTGCCTTTTGGAATGAACATAAACCTCAAAGTAACCAAAAAGATAATGAAGGAAAAGATGATGCTTGCCATTTTTGTCAATAAAATAATGGACTACCACCCAGACTACACATCCAACGGGCTGACTGTACGTCGTAATGTTACACCTTACTTCGGTATGGAAATAAATTTCAAATTATGAAAAACGCAATCCTTTTTACTGTCATCGCTATCTGTCTGAGCACATTTTTCTCATGCCAAAAAACAGAAAATACCGTGATGACCACCGCCACCATAACTGCATTGTACCCCAGTGGAGTACAGGCTAAAAAACTGCAAGCCAACATCAAGATGACCAACGTAAACACCAAACAAACGTACCAGTCTTCTGATTTTGTACAAAACGCTATAACCCTCACCCTGCAAAAAGGCATGTATGACATTTCTCTGGAAGGTATACTCAGCATCACCACCGAAGACGGTAAAACAGCAACGCACACCGTGCGCGGATATGCCGAATCTGTCATCTTGATAGAAAACCAGTCCTCCGCATCACTAAATATCATATTGATGGCACAATGAAAAAGCTAATTTTATCCATACTGCTATTTTTCTGTTTCTGCTCATCTTGGGGTCAGACAGACAGCACGCATATAACGCAGAAAAACATGGAGATGTCATTACCATGGAGAAATTTTTCATCTGTGTACAACGCATCTGCTGTTGGCAAATACTACCTGTACCAACAGTCATTTACAGATATTAGTGCTGAGTATAAATCCAGAAATGAAGAAAACGCATATTCTCCTCAAAACGGAGACGGAGAAAGCATTTTTGACCTTTCTGCCCGTTCTTTTCAAGAAATAAACGCATCATCTCACGTATGGGGAGGTGCCAACTACCAAAATGGAGAAATAAAAAACATTCTATGGAACTCAACAGCGGATTACTCACTGCTGTACCCATACATAATGGCAGACACTATTGGAGGAGGCATCAAACACGAAAAATACAGCTTTTACGGAGGATACTCTCACGTTGGAGATAAAATATCATGGGGAGCAGAAATAGACTTTTCAGCACAACACCAATACCGCCAAGCAGACCCTCGTCCGCGAAACATCAGCTCAGACCTCCACATTGGGTTAGGGATAGGATACGACATTTCAAAAGGCCATATACTGTCTCTGAGTACATCTTTGCGCATATACCGCCAGACCAACAACGTTACTTTTTATAACGAATTGGGCATAAAACCAGAATACAACATGAGTGGACTAGGCTCTTATCTTTCGCGTTTTTCGGGAGACGTTACCAGCATTTACTACAAAGGGATAGGCTACGCTTTTAACCTGTCATATTTTCCTAAGGACAAAAAAGGCTTTTCCACATACGTTCAGTATAGATATTTTGCCTTTGACCGTATAGCATTGGGACTAAATGACCTTCCTTTGACTCTTCTTTCACGCCATAATATATTGTATGAGGCTTCTTATCTTTTTCACCGCAACAAATGGCATTACGGGGTGGGCATTTCAGCTACACACACCACATCTTACGGGCAAGAAAACATAGTGGGAGACCCTTCTTCTTCTGTTTATCCTATCTTGGGCAGTCTTGATATGTACCAAAGTAATGTTTCAGTAGCCACTGCTAATGGATTTGTCAGCTATTTGCCAAATGAACGACATATTTTGACTCTTGCACCTCAGATAGGCATAGAACATTCTGCCGAAAAATACACCTATCCGTCTAAAAAGATGAACACTACTAACGCCATTGGTAGCCTCGGTATAAAGTACTCCACACATGGCAAACGCACTTTTTACAGTGTGAACCTCATCAATTCCTACCGATCCAATATAGAAAAAGAATTGTCCATACCTGTGGCAAACATGGAAACGTGGACTATAAACATGGTAAACTACCAGTACTGGCGTGAAAGCGGAAATTATTATCGTGCAGCACTGGATTTTGCTGTAAAATACGCTGTAAAAAAAACGTACGCCTTGTCTTTTTCAGGCAAATACTCGCTAACGTCATATTCGCTGTATGGAAAAAGCCATTACGGAAATATAAGCGTAGGTATAATATTTTAGAAAAATGAATAATTAAATAAATAAACAATCAACAAAATGAAAACAAAACATTTAGCTGTGGCTCTTATAGCCACATTGGGCAGTATGCTACTCTTATCTTGTTCAAAAGGGAACAACGCTACGAAAGACACGGCTTTTGCAGTGGCGATGAACCTACCAGAAAACGCTTCGGATGCTGTTATAACATCAGCAGAAGGCTCTTTTACCAACGTTCTCACAGGAGCTGTTACTACTTCAAACACGGTAACTGACGGCAAGATAAACGTTACCCTACCCGAAGGGACGTACAACATTGTCATTAACGGCGAGATACAGTACACTCTGGACGGCGTTACAGTCAAAGGCTCGGTACAGGCTACCCGAGAAAACGTGGCGGTGATAGCTCCACAAGAGCAGAACATTACACCTACCAGCTCTGTTGAGTTATTTTTTCACAACTCTCAATCTGGTTTTGTCATAGAGGAGATATTTTTTACCGGAACATCTACTCCCGAAGGCAAACAATACAACGGAGATAAATATTTCAAAATAACCAACAATTCAGACCAAACCCTATATGCCGATAGTCTTGCTATCATAGAGTCTGCTTTTCTCACCACCACAAAATACGAATACACCCCAGACATCATGTCCCAAGCCATGGCTGTTCAAGCTGTTTACGTCATCCCTGGTACTGGAAAAGACGTTCCAGTGGAGGCAGGTAAATCTCTGATCATTTGTGATAACGCAATAGACCATACCGCCGCCAATATCAATTCTTTTGTCCTCACAAATGCCGATTATGAATGGTATGACCAGTCTTCGATAGCATCAGTTCAGGATATAGATAACCCTAATGTGCCAAATCTTGACAAATACTATTGCTATACCAATTCTATATGGGGACCTCACAATCGAGGCTTTTGTTCTTATGCAATAGCCAAAATGGAAGTTTCAAAAGAGGATTTCCTTGCCAACTACACATATAATGCTGAATACACCATGGTTCTTCCTGCTGGCAATTTTGGAATGACCAAAAAATGTTACAAAGTACCAAACTCATGGATTATAGATGCTGTAAATCTCAGTGTCGCCTCAGAATACCAATGGATAGTAACAGACCCTTCATTGGATATGGGCTGGACATACTGTGGCACGGTAAATATGGATGCTACCCGCTATGGCAAATCGGTAATAAGAAAAACTCTTGCCAACGGTAAACTAAAAGACACCAATAATTCCTCCGATGATTTCACAGCCGAGGCTCTCGTATCTCTTAAAAAATAAAAATGGAAAACGTCATAGAAGTAAAAGACCTGACACACAGCTACGGCAAACGTCAGATATATGACCATTTGAACTTTGAAGTCCCAAAGGGTAAAATCTTGGGACTTTTAGGCAAAAATGGAACAGGAAAAAGCACTACTTTCAACATCTTGACCGGTTTTTTAAAACCTCAAAGTGGTGAATGCCGTATTTTTTCCGAAAACATCACAGCCATGTCCCCTGCCACCCGAGCACGCATAGCCCTTTTGATAGAAGGACATATACAGTATTCATTTATGACCATAGAACAGATAGAACGCTATTACTCTGCGTTTTACCCTCATTGGAACCGTGATGCGTACTACCAACTGATGAAAAAACTGAAAGTTTCACATCGGCAAAAAATATCCAACATGTCTTGCGGACAGCGTTCACAAGTAGCTCTGGGGCTTATTTTGGCACAAAATGCAGAGCTTCTCATCTTGGATGATTTTTCTTTGGGACTTGACCCAGGGTACCGTCGGCTTTTCATAGACTATCTGCGTGAATACGCCAAAGCCGATGCCAAAACTGTTTTTCTGACTTCCCACATCATTCAGGACATGGAAAAACTGATAGATGACTGCATAATCATGGATTACGGAAAAATATTGCTCCACATGGAAGTCAAAGAACTGATGGACACTTTCCAACGTTACACTTTTTCCACATCGCAAAATGTAGCACTGGAAAAAGACCCCATGCTGTACAACACGTCTGTGATACGTTCCTCTGGCGAGACTTTTTCTTTTCAAAACGCTGAATACATAAAAAGATATTTGGAAAAGCAGAACATAAACACCTCTTCTTTACAGCAGGAAAAACTGAATTTAGAAGACATTTTCATAGGACTAACAGGAAAATATTAAACAGATGATAAAAGCTATTTTTTATAAAGAGTGGATAAAAACACGTATGTACATTATTCTGAGCGTAATAGTATCACTATGTATCACCGCATATGCCATTGTCCGTTTGCAACGTGTGATAAAGATAAAAGGCGTAGAACACCTCTGGGAAATACTCCTGAGCCGTGATACTGTTTTTATAGAAATACTCCAATATGTTCCTCTTCTTATGGGCATAATAATGGCAGTGGTACAGTTTATCCCTGAAATGCAACAAAAACGCATAAAACTAACGCTCCACCTACCATTTGAAGGAAAAAAAATGATACTTCTTATGCTGTTTTACGGTATTTTAACTTCCATAATCATATACTTCGTGCATTTTATCATACTATGGAGTTATTTGGAAAACATATTAGCCCCCATACTAATAGGAAGAATACTGCTGACAGCTCTGCCGTGGTTTATCTGCGGGGTGATGTCATACCTACTATGTGCATGGGTAATATTGGAACCTACATGGCGCAGAAGGATGGTATCGCTACTAGTATCGGCAGGTTTGATTAGAGTATTTTTTCTCTCTGCCGTTCCCCAATCATACGACGTTTTTTTACTCACCATTGTACCCATGACCATAGCCATGATAGTTTTTCCGCTACTATCGGTGCAGCGTTTCAAGAGCGGATGTCAAGATTAAATCCTATAAACATGATACGTTTTTCAAAAATATATTTATACGCCATAGCCGCACTTCTTTTGGCTTGGCTTTTGCCGTGGGCATATCATTTTGTTACCGTTGATGCCTCTTCTACCCCTTTTACCATGTTCAGCCCAATAACCAAGAGCTTTGCCTACATGGAAAACGAAAACGGCAAGATGAAATACAAAGACATAAACGGCACAGAATACACCGAAGATGAGTTTGACTCCATAATGCCCACATTCTATTACCGCCAGTTGGTAACAGACGGACGTCTGCCTTCACAGATAAACGGACGGAGTGTCTCTGCTCAACTTATAAACCGTGAAAACTTCATCTTTCGCCATTCACCTTCGGACATAAACAAAAATGCGGTGCAAATGTATCCTCTTTTTGAATCCGCTTCTGGACGAGTGGATTTGGAAATGCCCGAAGACGTTTTTACCATACGTGATAAAATGGTATTTATCAAAATGAAAAACAACGCAGTAGATACTTCTAAAAGTGAGAAATACACCTCTGCTCTCACATCAGCAGGTTTTGTATTTCCACCCAAAGGCGTATTTGGCAACCCTTCCACCCGCAAAGAATACGACAACGGTTATTTTTTAATAGATGCCATAGGAGCTGTTTTTCATCTCAAACAAATAAAAGGAGAGCCTTTTATCCAAAACACAGGCATTGCTCCACAGATAGGTGCAGAACAAATATTTGTTACTGAATATTCATCACATCGTTTTTATGCCTTTATCACCTCTTATACTGGAAATGTATATGTCATGGAAACACCAGATTATACACTTAAAGAACTTCCTTTGAAGAATTTTGACCCTAAAAAAGACGGCATAATGATAATAGGGAATATGTTCTACTGGACAGTGAAGACTACATTTGAAAAAGGAGAAAAATTCTATGCTGTGGATGCAGACACATACACCTTATCAGATAAAGTACTGGATTTCCCTTACGAAAAAAGCACCTATGATGTTATAGCCGAATACATATTCCCGTTTGAGTTGTCATTTACATCATACACAGACCAATGGGTTTTCCCACGCATTGAGACTATTTCATGGAAAGCTCTGTACCTTAATGTCTTTTTAGCCTTAGTATTTTTATACATCAACAGAGGTAAAGAGAAAAAAAGAAATATCACTCTAAAAACACTATGCGTTGCGGTATTTGGAATGTTTTTATTCATACCGCTTGTTGTTTTGATGAGAAAAAATTGATTTGATTTGTGGAAGTAAAAAAAGCGGACTTGCTATGCAAGTCCGCTTTTTTGCGTGAAATAAATATAATAACTCTAAGATAAAAACACGAATAACAAAGGTATCAAGATACCGATGATAAGTTCTATTCCTCCGCGTCCCCACAGTCCTTTTGGTCCCTTGACCATGATAAGACCTGTGAGTGTAATCACCACCAATGAAAGTATAAAAGCATCTGAAAACCATGTCCACCAGCGTGTAGGGTTATAATGCAAACGATTCAATGCACTGGGAATAATGCGTTTTTCCACACTCTCATACACAGCACTGCCGTCTGTTATATCCATGGTAACAGAAGAACCTCCCTTGGTAAACACTTTTATCTTGGTATCTTCAGGAAAATAATACTGGGTGTACTCATTCTGCTTGTCCCATTTTTTAAGAAGAGACACCGCAAAGTCATCATCTACATCATCTATCGCCACTGGAAAAGAACCCTCGGATGTATAGTTATGAACGGAAATGCTGTAATTGGAATTAAAATCGGATTTGTGATTTAGCATAAATCCCGAGGCGGCATATATCAGGATAACTCCTGAAAAAAAATAGGAGAGGTCTCTATGTAAAGACCTGCTCCATTTTCTCAATTTTGGTAAAAATGTGTTTTCAGACATATCTACTGAATAATTTTGTAACTCTGACCTTCTATGTGGTAAAAAGAGAGATAGTTTTTACCTTCTTTGGCTTTTCGGTCGGCTATACGGGTACGGAAAGCCTTTATTCGCTCCGATGTATTATCGGTAACTTTTTCTCCCTGAGCCTTGGCTTCGGCAGAACAGCTTTCTTTTTTAGCAGTACCTTTGGCAGCCTGAGCCTTTACCTGAGCCTCCCATTTAACAAGGTAAGCCTCGTCTATACGCTCCTCTATCACCACTCCTGTTACTTGGACTTTCTTGCCTACTGTTTCAGACGGAAAAGCACCTATTGCCTTACCTGCCTCCACGCGCAGTGATGTATTAGGCTTTTTACCTGCAAGGAATATCTTTTTACCTCCATGAGAACAGATATGAGAGCATACACCTTCTACGGTAACGCTTTTGCCTGCGTTAGTTGCTGCTGTTGAAAGTACCTCATCAACGTTAACACTCTGTGCCATAGTGAATATAGGACAAAAAACTAAGCCTATCAAGGCTGAAAGAAAACTTTTTTTCATTTATGTATTATTTTTGGTTATTGTCATTTTTACAAAAGCCCCTCTCCACTTGCTGTGGGAGGGGATTCTTTTGAACTACTAAAAACATCTATCACTGTAAAACATGTTGCAAATATCACCGTTTGTCCACCTTCATACAACCCCCATATTTAGGTAAAAACAGCTAAAAACATCCTCATTTATGATTATCGCACGTCATTTTAACAAAATAAATAGATACATTTGCACACAAATACAAGCATTTAGAACACATCACACATAAATACATGAGCACACCACAAACACTTTTTTACCCCACAATGAAACTATCGGACATGATAGATGCCAACTACCACCTGCTGCACGTATTATCTCGCATGGGCATAAGTCTTGGCTTTGGAGAGATAAGCATAGAGCAAATGTGTCAAAAACACGACATATCTGTACAGTCATTCCTTATCATCTGCAACATTTATTCATTTGACAATTACATACCAGAAAAGGACATTTTGTATAAAACAGATATTTCAGACATCATGACTTATCTGCGTTCTTCTCACGTGTATTATTCCGAAAAAATAATCCCTCGTGTACGTGTGAAACTATCTGAACTCTCTGCCTCATGTAGTCCTACACACCAAAAAGTGTTGATGCGTTTTTTTGAGGATTACCACGCTGAGGTCTTAAAACATTTTGAATACGAGGAAAAAACCGTTTTCCCATACATAGAACAAGTGCTTTCTCATTACAACAGCACAGACTACGGCATTTCAAAATTTCAGCGCCACCACTCCGATATAGACGGCAAACTAAACGACCTTAAAAGCATCATAGTCAAATATTTACCTGAAAACGGAAGCGCTGACATCAGAAACGATGTCCTTTTTGAGATATTCCTTTTGGAAGAAGACTTAGCCAAACACACCCTGATAGAAAACAAGATACTAATACCTTTGGTAAGCAAATTGGAGAAAGATGAAAAACGCTAAGTCTTATAAAATACTCGTTATAGAACCATCCAAGATAGTGACCGAAGGTCTAAAAACCCTCATTGGTGAAC
>JAQUTH010000023.1 GCA_028709885.1 Flavobacteriales bacterium | reverse complement strand
CAGATACTCAAAGCGCAATAAATACAGCCGAAAGTAATGCCAAGGCTTATGCTGATACAAAAGACGATACTGTAATCAACACAGTAGATGAAAAACTTGAACAGCAAAATACATACGTTGTAGACACACTGGCAGGTGCTGTTACAGTAGCTAACCAATACACAGACCAAAAATTCTCTCAGATAGCTGCCGTCCCGGTAGCCACCGAACAGGAATACGGAAAAACACGCCTTGCTACCGTTGCTGATGTAGATGCTATTACGGATAACTCTACCAATGATGATAGTGCGAGTGTTACTCCTTTTGTTTTGGCTAATAAACTGAAAAACCTAAAAGCCGAGAACGTAAAATTTACCGACGGGGATACTTTCCAGCAGAAATATGACTCAGGCGCACTCAAAGGCGAAAAAGGTGCAAAGGGCGACACTGGCGCGCAAGGTTTACAAGGTATTCAGGGCGAAAAAGGTGAGAAAGGTGACCAAGGTGAACGTGGTTATCAAGGTGATATAGGTCCTATTGGCCCACAAGGTCCAGCTGGGCAAGACGGTTTGGAGGCTCTGGGTATCCGCTTGAAGGTGGAGAATGGTAGTCTGTGGTGGAGTACTGATGACCTTTCTGACTCGTGGTATCGCGTGGTTACTGATGCGGTGTCCAGTGATAAATAATGATGTAAGGGTAACAAAAAAGCCGTCGCTATGCGACGGCTTTTTTTATATGCAAATGATGTTTAGCAAGCGTTGGTGGCTTTTTCCAATTTTTTCATCAATGAGAAGATGAATAAAGCTGAAATCAAGCATAATACTATAAATACAGACCATACTATCCATAAAGGTATGTTACCCCACAAGAATCCACCTACTGAAACCAGTACGTTTCCTATTGCGGTAGCTACAAACCAGCATCCCATCATCATACCTTTTAGCTTTGGAGGAGCTACTTTTGACACGAATGATATTCCCATAGGAGAGAGCAAAAGTTCTGCAAATGTCAGTACAAGATATGTAGATATCAACCAGTTAGCAGATACAAATGAAGCATCGCCAGCTTCTGTTGCTATTTTTTGTTGGTCAGGGGTTAAAAGTCCTAATGAGCCGAATGCCATGATAGCAAATCCTATGGATGCTACTAACATACCGTAAGCTATTTTGCGTGGTGCAGAAGGTTCTTTGCCTCTTTTTGCCAATGCTCCGAAAATAGCCATAGATACTGGTGTAAGGGCTACTACGTAGAATGGGTTGAACTGTTGGAATATAGGAGCGGAAACAACCACAGAGCCTGTTAGCTGAGTGTAACGATACCATAAGAACGCTACCACGCACGCAAAGAGTACTCCAGCTATGGTTTTGCCTTTTGATGTTTCACTTTGGAACAGAGCAAATACAGCATATACGCCTATTATAATGAGAGCCAAGTTCCATACATCAAAGAACATACTTTGTAGTCCTTCGGAACTTGTTTGGGTGTATTCGTTAGCAAAATATGTGAGGGTAAGTCCGTTTTGGTGGAATGCCATCCAGAAGAAAATAACCACCGCAAATACCAAGCAGAGTGCTATCACACGGGTTCTTGTTTCAGCAGGAGAAAGGTTGTCTTCTATTTTTTGCGCAGCGCCTTTTGCTTTTGCGCCACCTTCTACGTGTCTGAATGTAGGACGAAATATGTAGTACACACCCATGGATAGTATCAAGGCGATACATGCCACAGCAAATGAGAAGTGATATGCGTCGTTTGAGGCGAAACCTAATGATTGTTCAGCCCATTCTTTAATCTTTACAGCGGCTGTTGGAGCAAATAGTGCGCCTATGTTAATTGCCATGTAAAAGATAGAAAAAGCGGAGTCGCGTTTGTCTGCGTATTTAGGGTCATCATAGAGGTTACCTACCATTACTTGAAGGTTACCTTTGAATAATCCTGTACCAACACTTATGAATAGCAATGCGCCAAGCATACAAACCATGGCTATTGTGTTGCTACCCAATGGGAATGAAAGAAGTAAATAACCGGCAAACATGATGGAAATACCGATGGTTACCATTTTTCCGAAACCGAATTTGTCTGCCATTATACCACCTATAAGTGGCATAAAGTAAACTAATCCGAGAAATGAGCTGTATATAGCACCTGCTACTCCGGCGTCAAGACCAAAGTTGGCACGCAGGAATAACGCAAATACAGCCAACATAGTGTAATATCCGAAGCGCTCCCCTGTATTGGCAAGAGCAAGTGCATATAGACCTTTTGGTTGTCCTTTGAACATATAAGTATATAGTTTAGTTAATAATTACGAATAACGGCAAATATAAGAATTATTTGTTATTCTCGTAAAAGTAAAGGCAAATAAATGCACTCACTGGTGAATATGATAAAAATATAATTTTTTTATGAAAAATGTTAATTCAAAAACAATAATAGTTATATTTGCCTATCATTTAGTAGTGTGCAGTGCTGTTTTTATTTGGCACTTTTTGTATTAAGGAATAAAAAACAATCGTTATGTCAAGAAAATTACTCATAAGAGACCTGACACTGCGTGATGGACAACAATCTTCTTTTGCCACACGCCTTAGTCAAGCACAGGTAGACCGGGTTATCAATTTTTACCCACAAGCACATTTTTACGCTATGGAAGTATGGGGTGGTGCTGTTCCAGACTCAGTTATGCGTTATTTGGGCGAAAACCCATGGTCGCGTTTGGAAAAAATAAAAGCCGTTGTAGGGGATGTATCAAAACTGACAGCTCTTTCCCGTGGACGAAACCTTTTTGGTTATGCACCTTATACAGATGAAATAATAGACGGATTTTCAAGAAACGCCATAGAATCGGGACTGGGCATCATGCGTATTTTTGATGCACTGAATGATGTTAACAACATAAAATCTACCGTAAAATACGTAAAACAATACGGCGGAATAGCAGACTGCGCCGTGTGTTACACCATAGACCCACAGTATCCACCTTTTACATTTGCACAAAAGGTAAAAGCGATGTTCGGCGGTCCAAAAGAGCCTAAAAAAGTGTTTACCAATGAGTATTTTGTGTCAAAAGCAAAAGAAATGGAAGCCTTGGGAGCAGATATGATTACCATAAAAGACATGAGTGGACTTATTCCACCCCAAAGAGCTTATGCGTTGGTAAAACTTTTCAAGGAAAACCTTAGTGTACCAGTTGATTTTCATACACATTCAACACCAGGTTACGGTCTTTCTTCTGTGATAGCAGCCATAGCAGCAGGTGTGGATGTGGTAGACACCAATATTTGGAATTTTGCAGGAGGACCAGCAGCACCAGCATTGGAATTGGTGTACGTTTTCTGCAAAAAAATGGGCGTGGAGATAGATGTGGACATGACAGCCGTAGCTAAGATAAACGCTGAACTGCTCACTATTCGCCATGAATTGGATGCTTATGATGCAGTAAAACAATTTGCAAAACCATTTGATCCACTCGCTCCGTTATCACCAGAAGTTGAAACATTGGTAGATAAAGCGGTAGCAGCTGTTAATGCTCAGGATTTTGAAACGCTAAATACTGCCTGTCAAGCACTTGAAGCATACTTTAATTTCCCAGCACCTAACGAAGTAGTGAAAAAAGCAGAAGTGCCAGGCGGTATGTACACTAATATGGTGGCTCAGTTAAAACAACTCCGCAGTGAGGAAATATTGCCAGAGGCTATGAAACTCATTCCAGAAGTGCGTTTGGCAGCAGGTCTTCCTCCGTTGGTAACCCCTACCAGTCAGATAGTAGGTGCTCAGGCGGTAAACTGTGCGTTGGATGTTAAAGCTGGAAAAGCCAAATATACCAATACGTCTAACCAATTCAAGGCTCTTGTAAAAGGCGAATACGGAAAAACACCAGTGCCTGTTGACCCTGCTTTCCGTGAGAAAATAACAGGCAGCCCTGTGGAGACTCCTTATGATACTTCCAAATATCAAATGCAGCCCAACCCAGAATTGCCAGAGTTTGGAGGAGTGAAACTGGCTAAGAATGAGAAAGAAATACTCCTTTTGGAACTTTTCCCAGCTGTGGCAAAAGACTTTTTGATGAAGGTACGCGCCGCTCAATGGGAAGCTTCTAAGCCAAAAGAGGTGCCGGTAGAGAAAAAAGAAGAGGCTCCAAAAGAGAAAATAGTCATAACAGGAGAAGCAGTGGAATGCCCTATGCCTGGACGCGTTATAAAAGTTAGTGTCAAAGTGGGCGATACTGTTAAAAAAGGACAGGAAGTGGTAGTCTTGGAGGCTATGAAGATGGAAAACAGCATAGAGAGCGACTACGCTGGTACGGTAAAACGTATTTTTGTAGAGGCTGGTCAGAATATTCCTGGCGGAGCTCCTATGGTAGAAATAGAAAAGTAATAGTTTTTTCAACTATTTTTTATAGTTCATTAAGAGGCGTCATATGGCGTCTCTTTTTTATAGGTGTATGAAAAAAACAAAAACCATGTATAGGGTACACTGTTTTTTCGTACATTTGTATGATGTAAAATGTGCAATGACATATTGCCTTGAATAAAAACTAAAAAGATAAAATATGAAGTTTTCTTCACCAAAAACACTTGCTGAGGTAGCCCAAGTGATAGGCGCTAAGTACATAGGTGCTGCGGATTTTCCAGTTTACGGAACAAATGAGATACATAGGGTAACAGAGGGTGATATAGTATTTGTAGACCATCCTAAGTATTATGATAAAGCTCTTCAAAGTGCTGCCACTGTGGTACTTATCAATAAAGAAGTGGAATGTCCCGAAGGTAAAGCTCTGCTTATTTCAGATGACCCTTTTCGTGATTTCAACAAAATAAGCAAGACTTTTGCGCCATTTGTACCATCTAATGTCATGATAGCACCCGATGCTCAGATAGGTGAAGGAACTGTCATACAGCCAGGTGTTTATGTTGGAAATGACGTTAAGATAGGAAAAAACTGCACTATCCATGCTGGTGTTATCATATATGACGGAGCGAGAATAGGAGACCGCGTTACCCTTCATGCTGGTACTGTATTAGGCGCAGACGTTTTTTACTACAAACATCGTCCAGAAGGTTATGACAAGCTCATTTCCACAGGTAATGTAGTTATTGAAGATGACGTAGACCTTGGTGCGCTATGTACCATAGACCGCGGTGTTTCAGCTTCTACCACCATAGGCGCAGGTACTAAAATAGATAATCAAGTACACGTAGGTCATGACACCGTCATAGGTAAGGAATGTCTCATTGCAGCGCAGTGTGGTATTGCAGGGTGCAACGTGATAGAGGACAAGGTAACTATATGGGGACAGGTAGGTATGTCTTCTGGTCTTGTCATAGGTAAAGGGGCTGTCATATTGGCTCAGAGCGGAGTTTCCAAGTCTTTGGAGGCAGGGAAAACGTATTTTGGCTATCCAGCTGAGGAAGCAGGAAAACTATACAAGCATATGGCTACCATGCGCCTTTTACCTTCGTGGTTAAAGAAAAAAGGAATATTGTAATATGCTAAATGATAACGTTTTAAACAGTAGGAAAAAATGTTGAAGTTTAATGACGATTATTTTACATTGGAGACAAAAGATGCTCCGTCATCGGAATTGTACTATTGGGCAGATGTGATACGGGTGGCTTATTATGTCCATAGAGACCCCCAGTATTACCGTTCATCTTCATCTGATGAGGTGTATCTGATAATAGAACACGAATGTGGTGAGTATCTTCGCATACCAAAAGGCAGTGCCGATTGGGACGTTTTTGAACAGAATATAGACAAGTATCTCACCGTAAAACAAAAGGAAAGAGCATCTCTTTTGAAAAATCCTCCATTGGAGTGTCTTATAGATATTTACGTGAGGAAATAGTTTTTTGAGATAAAAACTACATAATTGTTAAAGTATGACAGTATTTTAGATGCTAAAATGCTAAAAATTCAGAGTATTATCATATCTTTGTGCCGTCGAAAAATAAATAAATAACATCAATATAACAAAAGTCTAATTAAGTAATGCAAAACAAAGGCCCTATCCGCTTATTTTTGGTAGTCCTTGCAGTGGTGAGCGTATATCAGCTCTTCTTTACATGGAAATCAAAAAGCGTAGAAGAACAAGCATACGAGTATGCTGTAAGTAAAGCCGAAGGCGATACTTTTGCCACTAACGCTGCAAAAGATTCTGCCGTCAAAAAAATCCAAAAGTACTATTTTGATTCCATAGCAACCGTTCCGGTTATCAACATCGGAGTAGGTTCATGGCGTCCTATCCAGTACACTTATACGGATGTAAAGAACAATGAGTTGAATTTGGGACTTGACCTTCAAGGTGGTGTCAGCACCATTTTGGAAGTGTCAGTAGCCGACGTTATAAAAGGCCTTGCTGGTAATACCACAGACCCTACATTTAACAAAGCATTAGCTTCCGCTAAAAAAATAAGCCCAGCCAATGAAGACCTCCTTACTACTTTCTTCCGTGAATTTGAACGCATAAAAGAAGAAGATGGCACCGATGTAAAACTGTCTTCTCCTGAGCTTTTCGGTACTTCTTCCATGTTGTCCAAGATGAAAACTGGTACAGAAGATGAAATGAAAAAACTCATCCGTACCGAGGTAGAAGGAGCGGTAGACCGTGCATTTGAGATACTACGTGCCCGTATAGACAAGTTTGGTGTGGCATCTCCTACTATCCAACGTCTTCCAGGTACAGACCAAATATCCATAGAATTGGCTGGCGTTTCAGACGCAGACCGCGTTCGTAAATTGCTTCAATCTTCCGCTGCTTTGGAGTTCTGGACTGTTTACACCCCAAAAGAAATAATACCATTCTTTATGGCGGCAAATAACCGTCTAAAAGAAATGCAGGCACTGGTTGTAAGCTCTGAAAAAACAGAAACAGCCACTGTAAAAGACTCTACTGCTGCTCCTGTGAGCGAGATAGACTCTTTGAAAAATGCAGCTGAAAGCCTTATCAAACAGTTAGATGAGAAAGAGGTATCCCAAGATGCTTCATCTGAACAGTTCAAATCTGAAAACCCTCTCTTTGCGGTTCTTTCACCTGTTCAGCAGATGTCTCCTGTTGTGGCTTACGTTTCTGTAAAAGATACAGCTACTGTAAATAAATATTTGGCAATGCCTGAAATACAAGAGCTTTTGATAAACTCAGGATTGCAATACACAGAATTCCTTTGGAGCAATAAACCTATTGAAACAGATGCCACCCTTATGGAGTTGTACGCCATTCGTTCCAATAGAACAGCTACACCTGAGCTTTCTGGTGATGTCATAGATGACGCTTTCCAAAGTTATGACCAACGTTCAAGACCATCGGTAAGTATGTCTATGGACGCTACTGGTGCTGCCAAATGGGAAAAAATGACCGAAGAGCGCATAGCAGATGCAGACGGAAACAGATTTATTGCCATAGTATTGGATAAGAGTGTTTACTCTGCTCCTGGTGTTCAGTCTGTCATTTCAGGTGGACGCAGTGAAATATCTGGTAATTTTGATGTAAAAGAAGCCAAAGACTTGGCAAACATTCTAAAAGCAGGTAAACTTCCGGCTCCAGCACGTATAGTACAGTCTGAGATAGTAGGACCTTCGTTGGGTCAAGAATCCATCAACGCAGGTATGATATCATTTGCAATAGCATTTGTTATAGTATTGGCATGGATGTTCTTTTACTATGCAAAATCTGGTCTTTATGCCGATATAGCAATATTTGTCAACGTTCTGTTCATTTTCGGAATATTGGCATCTTTGGGTGCTACACTTACTATGCCTGGTATAGCAGGTATCATTTTGACAATAGGTATGGCGGTGGATGCCAATGTTATTATCAATGAACGTATAAAAGAGGAGCTTCGTGCTGGCAAGACAGACAAACAAGCTGTCAAAGACGGTTATGGTAATGCTTATTCATCTATCATAGACGCTAACGTTACAACATTCCTTACATGCTTACTACTATTCATCTTCGGTAAAGGACCTATACAAGGATTTGCCACTACAATGATGATTGGTATAGCAACATCTCTTCTTACAGCCATATTTGTATCCCGTCTTTTCATAGAGGCAGATTTGAAGCATGGACGTAAACTAAAAGTTGCTACTGGTGCGGTTAAAAACTGGTTTATGAATACCAACTTCCAGTTTATAGCAAAGAAAAACAAATTCTACATTCTTTCCAGCGTACTGATAGTAGCATCTATATTGGCTATGGCGGTTCGTGGATTTGACAAGAGTATAGATTTCGTAGGAGGACGTACATACACTATACGTTTTGACCAGCCAGTATCTACCGAAGAGGTAGCAGCTGCATTGGGCGAAGTTTTGGTTGAGGACGGAGATAATCTCATTCCTGAGGTTAAGACTTATGGTTCTGCAAGTCAGGTTAAAATATCTACCAAATACATGAGCAATAAGACAGGTGAAGGTATAGACGGTATGGTAGACCAAAAAATATATGAAGGTGTCAAGAAATTCTATCCTAATGGTCTTTCTTATACTGAATTTACCAGTGGTGAAGGATTAGGTATAATGGAGGCTAACGTGGTAGGACCTACCATGGCAGAGGACATAAAAATGTCTACCGTTTACGCTCTTTCTTTGGCTATAATAGCAATATTCCTATACATACTGATGCGTTTCCGTAGATGGCAGTATTCAGCAGGTATGATTGCTGCGTCTATACACAACGTAATAATAGTATGTGGTGTATTTGCATTGTTCCACGGTATATTGCCATTCTCATTACAGATAGACCAAACGTTCGTAGCGGCTATCTTGACTGTGATAGGTTACGCATTGAATGACAATGTGGTAGTCTTTGACCGTATCCGTGAGGAAATACATTTGAACCCACGAAAAGACATAGACTTTGTAGCTAACATGTCCATAAACAAGACTTTGGGACGTACCATCAACACATCTTTCTCTACATTTTTAGTTATATTGATAGTGTTCCTTTTCGGAGGCGATAGCATACGTGGATTTATGCTTGCCATGGGAATAGGTGTGATAGTAGGTACATACTCATCTATCTTTATAGCAACCCCTGTGATGTTGGATTTAACCAAACGTCAGTTGGCAAAACAAGCACAGCAGGAAGAAAAGAAATAATTTTCAAGTGATAATAAAAAGAGGCAATCGTAAGGTTGCCTCTTTTTTTCGTTTGAAGGGATGGGTTGAAAAAAAGGATAAGAATTCTTACATTTGCACCTTTGAATTTTAGTAAAAGAAAAACAAAATAGAATGACAAAACGATTTGATTTTCAGCCAAAATTTTTCTCAGCATTGAAAGATTATTCAAAAGAAAAATTCATGGCAGACCTCATGGCAGGTATCATAGTGGGAATAGTAGCCCTACCACTTGCCATAGCATTCGGTATAGCCAGCGGAGTAAGCCCTGAAAAAGGTATCATCACAGCTATCATCGGAGGGTTTATAGTTTCTTTTTTAGGAGGTAGCTCAGTACAGATAGGCGGACCTACCGGAGCCTTTATCATCATAGTGTATGGCATCATAGGCAAATACGGACTGGAAGGTCTGGCAATAGCTACTGTAATGGCGGGTATCATGCTGGTGCTTATGGGTGTTTTTAAGGTAGGAAGCATCATCAAATTTATCCCTTACCCAATAGTGATAGGTTTTACCAGTGGTATAGCTGTGGTGATATTTACCACGCAGATAAATGACCTTTTTGGCATGGGAGTAGACACGCCAGCAGATTTTATCTCAAAATGGGGAGTGTATTTTCAGAATTTTGACAAAACAAACCTATGGGCATTGGGTGTAGGACTTTTGAGCATTCTAATCATCATCTTCACTCCTAAAATATCAAAGAAAATACCGGGAGCATTCATAGCAATACTCTTAATGACAATAGGTGTCTTTTTGATGAAAAAATACATGGGAATAGAAGGCATAGAAACCATAGGAGACCGTTTTACTATTAACTCATCGTTGCCAGCACCAACAGGTTTTGCCTTTGACATGGAAACTATCAAAAACCTCATTTCACCAGCCTTTACCATAGCTATGTTAGGTGCGATAGAATCTCTGCTTTCAGCTACTGTGGCAGATGGTGTGATAGGCGAACAGCATAATTCCAACACAGAACTCATAGCGCAAGGAGCAGCCAACATAGTCGTTCCTATCTTCGGCGGAATACCAGTTACTGGTGCAATAGCTCGTACTATGACCAACATCAACAACGGTGGTCGTACCGCAATAGCAGGCATCATACACGCGGTGGTGCTTTTACTCATACTTCTATTCTTGGGAGATTTGACACAGCATATACCTATGGCTTGCTTGGCAGGTGTATTAGTTATGGTGTCCTATAATATGAGTGGATGGCGTACAGTTCGTTCCCTTTTGAAAAGCCCACGCGCAGATGTAGGTGTGCTGATAGTAACATTTGTGCTAACGGTAGTATTTGACCTTACCATAGCCATAGAGATAGGTCTTTTGATGGCTGTGGTGATGTTTATAAAACGCGTAAGCGAGACTACACACGTGGCTGTATTGCGTGAAAAACTGGATACCAGACACCACAGCGATGTAACATCTACGGAAGATGATCAGATGACATTAGCAAAAGGGGTGGAAGTGTACGAAATAGACGGACCTTTCTTCTTTGGTATAGCTACCAAATTTGACGAAATGATGCGCACCATAGGGGACAAACCTCTTATCCGTATCATCCGCATGAGAAAAGTCCCATTTGTGGATTCCACAGGAATACATAACCTTGAAATATTCATCCATTCATCGCAAAAGGAGCATATCCATATTATTCTTTCAGGTGTCAATCCTCGTGTACATGAGTCTTTGGAAAAAATGGGCATAGAAGCTATGGTAGGAGCAGACAATATCTTCAACCATATCAACAAAGCGGTAGTTCGTGCCAATGAATTAGCCCCAGTGCTGGCGCAAAAACGTCATGAACGACATCATCACCATTTCCATTCCAAAGAAGTGGAAAAAGCTGAAAAGAGCGAATAATTAGCGCTTTGAGCACATAACAAAAAGCCTCTCTAATACATTAGAGAGGCTTTTTTACTAAAATCAAATATAAAAATTAGGAGAAAGAGTGAAATACCCCAGACACAATATCGTCTTTGAGTAGTGAAACGCTCTTGATATCTCCTGATATTTCGTCGTAACATTTATATACTTTATTATCATTATCTATCACGACTATGGAGAAATGGTCTTTTGTTTTATATGCTAAAAAGCCAAACAACGCCAAAAAGAGTAAAGACAGAGCATACCATTCCAAAAAGATAAATATAAGACATATACATAAAAATACCACAGGATATACTGGCAGTATCCCTTTTATCTTATAAACTTCAATGGAGGCAATTTCATTTACCGGTATGCTGTTTTTACTGATATGAAGAATAGAATCGCATATTTTTATTTCTGTTTTTTTGTAATTAAATGTTTTTTCAAATGACATGTTATATACATTTATACGTTAAGCAAATGGTATTAGACATATTGTAATTAATATAGTATATTTAATATAGTATGTGCAAATATATGCTAAATAGATGTAATTTGGAATAAAAATGCAAAAAAAATCCCAGCTTTTTAAAAAGCTGGGATTTTTTATATAAAAAGGCTTTCAGATTAGTTAGCCATGATGTCTAAGAGTTTGCCTGCATCGGCATCTTCTTTTTCTTGTTCGGCTTTTTTAGCATCAGCGCCTTTTTTCAAAAGTTGATAAGCCAATTCATGTATGCCTACACGAGCTTGCATTTTGTCAAATGCTTTATTGTTACGGGTAGGGTACACTCTGTTGGAAAGGAACACGTAAACCAGTCCTGTCTGAGGGTCTGCCCACGCATATGTGCCTGTAAAACCAGAATGTCCAAATGCCTCAGGACTGCATGAAGGAGCAGGCCAAGCGTCTTCTACTGTTCTGTTTTTATTGGCAGGAGTAGCTTTTTCAAAACCTATGGCGCGGTAGTTATTGTATTGCAGATAGTACTGTTTGTTGAAAGTATTGAATGTCTCCTCAGAGAAAAGACGCTCGCCACCGTAAGTACCTTTGTTTAGATACATTTGGAAAAGGGTAGCTATGCCTGTGGCGTTAGAGAAAAGACCAGCGTTGGATGAGTAACCACCCATAACAGCACTTGCCTCGTCATGTACAAAACCACGCATTAGCATATGACGGAAATCATTGTCCACCTCGGTAGGCATCACCTGAGACTCAGGAAAACCTCCACGTGTCAGAGGGTTAAAGGTGGTGTATTGCATTCCTAATTTGTCATACACGTTTTCTTCCAAAAAATCCCAGAAGTTTTCTCCTGTAACGTTCTGAATGATTTTAGGAGCCAGTACAAAGCCAAGGCAAGAGTATTTCATCTTGTTAGGCTCGGTCAGTTTGAGGTCTCTTATTTTCTTGTAAACCATATCTGGTACTTTTTTGGAAGCCCACATATTTTGGTCTATCTGTATGGTGAATTTTTTTGAAGGGGCATCTGAAAGCCAACCTTTTTTCTTGGCATCGCTCCAAAAAGGATAGTAAGGTTGGAAACCAGCTATGTGAGAAAGCTGTGAACGAAGAGTAACATCTTTTTTGTTAGATTTCTCAAATTTCAGTCCTTTTAGATAGTTGGAGATAGGAGTATCCAAATCTACCATTTTACGGTCATACAGCTCCATATAAACAGGCAGAGCGGCTGTTACTTTGGTGCAAGAAGCCATGTCAAACATATCTTCGTCTTTTACAGGTTCCATGCCAGAGAAGTCATGATAACCATAGCTGCGGTCAAATATTACCTTTTGGTCTTTGGCTATGATTATCTGGCATCCAGGGAATGCTCCGTTGCGGATAGAGCCGTAAATGATACTATCTACTTTTGATGAAAGTTCGTCAGAGTTGATACCTACTTCCTCGCCTATGGTGTATTTGAAACGAATACCACCTTTTACAGGAACGCTTGTTCCCATAGGAAAAACGGAAGTATTGACAGGAAGTTTACCGGTGATGTCAAACGCACCGCAAACAGCCTGAGCCATAAGGTCTTGAGCCAAGGCGTTGTCTCCCTGTGAGAACACAACAGCATCGGCATCTTTTAGCTCTGGCAGCTGGTTCATAACGTATGGCATACCAAAGACAGCCATAACTGTTTTGTGTTCTTTGTTCAGACGGTCAAGGATATGTTTAAGGTCTGTGGTAACGCCCCATTGAAGAATGAGGTTTGCCTTAGGATTGGTAGAAGTCTGGGCTTTTCCCGGAGTGCGGGCGTTAAAATCTCCCATTTCAGCTATCACAAGGTCGTATTTTTTCAAAGAATCCAAAAGGTCATCAGCTTTGGCAAGACCGTTTTTGTAATTCAATGTGAAATAATCGGCTTTTAAGTATTTTTTGAAACGGTCTGCAAAAACCTTGGAAGGTGTTGTGCGAAGACTCAAAATGGCTATTTTTTTGAATGCCTGAGTACCCAAAGGTAAAATGTTACCTTTGTTGGCAAGAGGAGTAAGAGTAGCTTCGGTCATCTCACGGATAAGAAGTTTGCTCTTAGCTGAGTTTACATCTGAAACAAGGTTCCAAGTACGTGTAGGAGTGTATTTGTTCAGTCCTACGTAGTATTTAATAGCCAATATGCGACGTACAGACTCTTCTACTTGTTTTTTGTTTAGCTTACCGCTTTTTACAGCTGCATATATGGAGTCAATACCCTCGGCAGGGTTGCCCAAAAGTTCAAGAACATCATTTCCAGCTTCTACTGCCATGCGGGCAGCCATACCAGAACCGTAGTATTTGGAAATACCTTTCATCTCCATGCCATCGGTAAAGATAAGACCTTTATAACCCCACTGCTCACGCACTAATTCTTTTAGTGCTTTTGGAGAAAGGGATGTAGGAAGTTTTGAACCAGTAAGTGCAGGCACGTTAAGGTGAGCCGACATGATACCAGTAGCACCGTTTTTAAGAACTTCCTTGAAAGGATAAAGCTCTACTGCGTCTAAACGAGCGCGGTCATGAGCTATAAGAGGAAGGTCAGCATGAGAGTCCACACTGGTGTCTCCATGTCCAGGAAAGTGTTTGGCGGTGCATACTATGCCACCAGCTTCCATACCTTTCATATACGCAAGACCTTTGGCAGCTACGTCTTTTGGGTCTTCACCGAAAGAACGGAAACCAATGACAGGGTTTAGAGCGTTGTTATTAACGTCCACCGTAGGAGCAAGATTGATGTGTATGCCAGCGCGTTTAGCTTGACGAGCCACTTCAAGACCCATTTGGTAGAGGTATTTGTTGTCTGTAAGACTACCCAGAGCCATTTGGTAAGGAAAGTTTTCAACGTCTGTAAAACGCATACCAAGACCCCATTCGCCATCCACAGCTACTAAAAGAGGAGTTTTGGCTTCGGCTTGAATACCGTTCATTATCTGTGCTTGGTCTGGAAGAGTTCCTTTGAAAACTACCACACCGCCCACTTTAAGTTTTTGAACTTGGCTGGTGGCTTCTATCACAGTGGAAGGAAGAGTAGGTGATACACGAACAAATATCATCTGAGCTATCTGTTCTTTTAGGGTTAAGGATTTGTAGACACTGTCTACCCATGGTGAGTGCATGTACTTTACAAATTCAGGGTCTTTGTTTTGTGCCGAAACCTGCGCAAAACCCAGAGCGAGAACTAAAAGTAACGAAAAGATTTTTTTCATTTAATATAGGATATTTAGTTGTTGTATGTATTCTAAGTGTATCTGTTTCATGTAAATAGACATACGGTGTATGCTGTACATAATCTACCCATTCCGTGTAAAAGCGGACGCAATTATCAAGCAGTAAAGAAACTAAATAATTTTCACTCAGACAAACAGTCAGACCCTTTTTTTCAAGCTCAAAAAAACGATATTTACAAGTGGTAAAAAAACGTTTTTGTCGAAAAAAATAAAATTTTGTCGGACGTATTATTTTATTATAATGTTAAAAAACGTTGTTTATTGGCGTAAAAAAGTATTTCATCTAAAAATGTTCATAGTATAGGGTGTATTTAGTACATTTGTAACGAAAATGAGTGTACTGTGTACAATTTATAAAATACTAAAAATCAACACCACAACAATATGATAATAGTAGCAGATAGTGGCTCTACCAAAACGGACTGGGCCATAGTAGATAGCGAGGTGCGCTATGTACAGTCCATAGGACTAAATCCATTTTTTTTTACCGATGAACAGCTGGGACAGGCTATATATAACGCCCTTGAATCAGTAGATGCAGACCGCGTGGAAGGCATTTATTTCTATGGCAGTGGTTGTGGACTGGAATCTAACAAGGAAAAACTCCGCGTATGCTTCCGTCGCTTTTTCCCTTCGGCAAAAGAAATAATAGTAGATACAGACCTTGTAGGAGCAGCAATAGCTCTTTACGGCAAGGAAAAAGGAATAGCCTGCATTCTTGGTACTGGTGCCAACGCTGGTATTTATGATGGGCACACCATAGTAAAAACGCCTAACTCATTGGGTTATATGCTTGGCGATAATGGCTCAGGTTCGGTTCTCGGGTTGGAGTTGATAAAACTATACCTTCACGGTTTTCTGCCAGCTTCGGTAGCGGCAGATTTGGAGGATAAATACGATGTTCAGTATAAAAACATCCTTGAAAACGTGTACAAAAAAGACCGTCCTAATCGTTATTTCGCGTCTTTTTCGCCTTTTGTGGCAGCACACCAAAATGATGAACCTATCAAAAGCATGCTACATGAACAGTTTAGCGAATTTTTTCGTTATTTCATCATGCCATTTGAAGGCGATGGAAAATTACCAGTACGCATAATAGGCTCTGTGGGACATTACTACCGCTCTGTTATAGAACAAGTAGCAAAAGAAAACTCGGTAACCATAGACAAGATAGCTCTAAAACCGATAGACCTTTTGGTAGAACACCATAGTAAAAAATAGCATTTCACACACATCTACCTGAAAAACACTTAATAAAAATGATGAAATACGTTACAGAATCAGAATCAAACCATCACGATTTAGACAAAGCCTCAGCCGAGGAACTGCTACGCGGTATAAACGAAGAAGACAAAACAGTAGCTTTTGCAGTTGAAAAAGCCATACCAGCTATGACAGAGTTTGTAGAAAAAGCTCTACCACGTATGAAAGACGGCGGACGTTTGTTCTACATAGGTGCTGGAACATCAGGACGTTTGGGCATAGTGGATGCATCTGAAATACCTCCTACATATGGTATGGCACCAGGTGTAGTCATAGGTATCATGGCAGGTGGAGACCACGCCATACGCAATGCCGTAGAAGGCGCAGAGGATGATTTTGACCAATCATGGAAAGACCTTCAAGCACATAATATAACTCCAAAAGACATCGTGGTGGGAATAGCAGCATCGGGACGCACACCTTACGTTATAGGAGGTCTTAGAAATGCTCGTCAGTTTGGTTGTCTTACAGGTTCAATAGCTTGTAACCCAGACTCTCCAATAGCACAGGAAGCCGAAGTAGCTATGGAAGCTGTTGTGGGACCAGAATTTGTAACAGGAAGTACCCGCATGAAATCAGGTACAGCACAGAAACTTATGCTCAACATGATAAGCACTTCGCTGATGATACAGATGGGTTGCGTTGTGGGTAACCGCATGGTAGATATGCAGCTGACCAACGAAAAATTGGTAGACCGTGGTACTAAAATGGTGCTTTTAGGAGCTCCAGCACTCTCTTACGAAGAGGCGCAAAAACTTCTTCTTCAAGAAGGCTCTGTCCGCAAGGCGGTAGATTTTTACAACAAAAATTTAAAGAAATAATTTATAATTGATGTTTACCTGTCAAACCCTATGGCAGGTAAACATTTTTACACTCAACTATACCGATATGATTAAAAGATTAACATTTACACTCCTTGTGGCATTAGTTTTTGGCGCAGCTGTGTATGCACAAAAAAACAGCCCAGCAAAACAGGAAATGCGCGCAGGTTGGATGGCTTCCGTTGCCAACATTAACTGGCCTGCCAAAAAAGGTCTTACCAATGAGGAACTTAAAAAAGGATATATAACGTATTTGGACTCTTTGGTGGCGGTAAATGCCAATGCAGTAGTCATGCAGGTGCGTCCTACCGGAGATTCTTTTTATCCATGTTCCATAGAACCGTGGAGTATATATCTCACTGGTGTGCAGGGAAAAGCACCATCTGTTATGTGGGACCCTATGGAGTTTATGATACGTGAGGCTCACAAACGCGGGCTTGAATTTCATGCGTGGATGAACCCTTACCGTGTAGCTCAGCACAATGACAGCACTCTTATAGCTGAAAATCACATCATGCGCACTCACCCAGAGTGGTTCGTTCAGTATGGTAAACAGTGGTACTATGACCCGGGTGAACCTGCTTGCGCAGAATATACCAATTCAGTGGTAAAAGAATACGTCAGCCGTTATGACATAGACGCTATACACTTTGATGATTATTTTTACCCATACAAAGTGAGCGAGAAAGATGCCGAAGGAAAAAGCTATGTAGTGGATTTCCCAGACTCCCTGTCATGGAAAAAATATGGAGCAGATTTCTTTGCAAATAAAGAAGACTGGCGTCGTTACAATGTAGATAAACTCATCAAAATGCTGTCGGAAACCATTAAAAGCACAAAACCTTGGGTGAAATTTGGTATCAGCCCATTTGGCGTGTGGAGAAATGACAGTGTTGACCCAGTCCGTGGTTCTGCTACCAAGGCAGGATGCCAAAACTATGATGACCTTTATGCAGACATTCTTCTTTGGCTTGAAAAAGGCTGGATAGACTATGTTACACCACAGCTTTACTGGAAAATAGGCAAACAGATAGTGGATTACCCTATTCTTTTGGACTGGTGGGCAAAATACTCATACGGACGTCAGTTATACGTTGGACACTCCATGGGCAACGGCGCACCTGAGATACAGGCTCAGATAGATATGCTCCGTCAGCGTGGACAAGACAAGGTACAAGGCTCTTTTTATTGGAATGCGGCCTCTATTCTTCGTAATTCCAAAGACAAAGCCACAGGCAAACTAATGAACACAATGCTTCGTGCCGAGAATAAATACATAGCTCTCACACCTACTATGCCATGGCTTGACATGACTGCTCCGCTTGCTCCTACATCTGTTTCGGTAAAAGGTTCTCAGGGATTAGTTGAGGTGTCTTGGACTCCTACATATTCTGATAATCTGATGTATTTTCTTGTGTATAAGTTTCCAAAAGGCATTAAAGTAGATACATCAATACCTAATTACATAATAGGAAAAACGTGGTATGACAACGAAACAGTAAGTCATTTTTATGACCACAGTGGCAAAAAAGGTGAATACACTTATGTAGTAACAGCTGTTTCCAGAAACAGTGTAGAGAGCCCTGCTACTGAGAAAACAGTGAAAATATCAAAAGAAATAAAATAGAACACAACAAAAAAACAAATAATATGTCAGAATCTAACGCTACCCCAGAGGCAACACTCACTAAAAGAAAACCTTGGCAGTGGGTACCTACGGCTTATTTCTATCAGGCAATACCAAATACGGTAATGCAGTCTTTGATAGTGTATTTCTATATAGCAATGAATGTAAATTCCAAAGTATCTGGTATAGCAGTATCATTGCTTTACTTGCCATGGTTTATAAAACCTCTTTGGGGGCCTATTGTGGATATTCTCAAAACGAAGAAATGGTGGGCTATGTGGATGCAGATAATAGTAGGTATAGGCTTTGCCTTGACAGCCCTACTGGTACCGTCTGTGGCTACCGATGCTGACAGTATGAAGATATTTACATACACGCTGATACCTTTTATCTTGATAGCTCTTTCGGCAGCTACATATGATGTGGCATCGGACGGTATGTACATGATAAACCTTAATTCCAACCAACAATCTATCTGGGTAGGTCTTCGTTCCACCGCATTCCGTGTGGGTTGGCTTTTGGTAGATGGAGGAATGTTGTGGCTGGTAGGTTATGTAGCAGGAGAAGGAGCAAAACCTCTTTCTGACAGCATGATGTTCGCGTGGCAGGTAACATTCTATGTTTTGGCCGCTATAACATTTGTAACTGCGGCGTATAACTTTTGGGCATTTCCACAAGACCCACACCGCGAAACAGCAGATAAAACTGTCAGCGGCATAGTACGTGAGTTTGGAAATTCTGTTGTAACATTTATGCAAAAACCAAACATCGTGTGGGGTATCCTTTTCCTTGTGATGTACCGCACCGGTGAGGCTCAACTTTTGCAGATATTACCTTCTTTCTTTACCGATGGTGTTGCAAATGGAGGACTAGAAATACCTATGGAAGCTCAGGGAC
>JAQUTH010000146.1 GCA_028709885.1 Flavobacteriales bacterium | reverse complement strand
GACATATCGTTGCTGGAACTCACAGACACCAATTCTCCGCTACTTCGCCTTTTATCACAAAAAGCACCCGGAACATTCCAACATAGCCTTTCGGTGTCCAATATAGCGGAACAGGCAGCGCGAGAAATGGGTGCAAATGCCCTTTTGGTGCGTGTGGGAGCTTTGTATCACGACATAGGCAAACTGAAAAATCCGGCTTATTTTATAGAAAACCAGGGAGCGCATTACAACCCTCATGATGACATAGACCCAAAGGAAAGCTCTGACATCATACGCGCACACGTGGCAGACGGACTTGAATTAGCTAAAAAACACGGCATACCATCCATCGTGTCGGACTTTATGCGAACCCACCACGGAAAGTCATTGGTGTACTATTTCTACAAAAAAGCCTGTGAAATATACGGCGTAGATAGTGTGGATGAAAAAGACTACCGCTATTCTTACACCAAACCAGTGTCCAAAGAAGAAGCCATACTCATGATTTGCGATAGCGTAGAAGCAGCATCGCGAAGTCTTAAAACCATTACCGAAAAAAGCATAACAGATTTGGTATCATCGGTGGTAGAGCGCCAGATGAAAGACGGTCAGTTTGACAATGCAGAAATATCATTCAAAGAGATAAACCGCCTCAAAAGCATTCTTGTGGAAAAACTCTTGGAAATATACCATTCCAGAATAGAATATCAAAAAGACTAAAACTATGTTGAAAAAAGGAGACACAGCACCAGATTTCACCGCCTTGACAGGCACTGGAGAAAAAATAAGCCTATCATCATACCGAGGAAAAAAAGTAGTCCTTTACTTTTACCCAAAGGACAACACCTCTGGATGCACAGCCGAGGCTTGTGATTTGCGGGACAATTATGATCGCCTATTATCCCAAGGCTACTCAGTGATAGGTGTAAGCAAAGACAGCGAGACTTCACACCGCAATTTTACTCAGAAATATTCATTGCCTTTTCCTCTTGTAGCAGACACAGATACATCCATTTTGCAGATGTATGACGCATGGGGCGAAAAAAGCATGTACGGCAAAAAATACATGGGAGCCATACGTAAGACTTACCTGATAGACGAAAACGGCGTAATAACTGACATCATAGAAAAAGTGGACACCAAAGCCCACACCGCACAAATCCTAAAATAAAGCTACACATCACATTCGCGGTACAGTTCATCTAAAAAAGACAGCATAAAATCATGCCGATTCTGTGCTAATTCTTTACCCTCTGGGGTATTGATGAGGTCTTTTATTTTTAGTAGTTTATCGTAAAAATGGCTCACAGTATCATCTGTTGAACCTTTTGAGTATATACAGCGCCCTTTTGCCCCTCCATAAGCAA
The DNA here is from genome assembly GCA_028709885.1 of Flavobacteriales bacterium. GTDB lineage: Bacteria > Bacteroidota > Bacteroidia > Flavobacteriales > UBA1820 > Merdimorpha. Next base: position 2,720 of record JAQUTH010000146.1, on the reverse strand, counting down.
AAGCACGGGCTATTCCTATGGCTCCTATGGCGTCTATTCTGTCTGCGTCCTGCACTATTTGTCCTTCCAATGGCAGAGGAGCGTTAGTTTTTCGGGAAGAAAAAGATATGTTCTGACAGATGAAAAGCACTTTTTCTGCAAAAGAATCATCTGCGCCAGCATTTTTTATCCAGTGTCGCATTTTTTCCAATACTGACGTTTTTTCGTCTTCTTTTATCAGTTTGTGGTCTGCAATATCATGCAAAAGAGCTGCGCAAATAACTAAATCAATGTCGCAGCAAGGGTAGTGGAATGCTATTTTCTTTGCGGTGTCTAACACTCTGAATATGTGAGCGGTATCATGCCCTGTGGAGTCTGAGTCATGAAATATTCTTACTTGTTTTTCTATTTTAGATGTATCAATGGTCATTTCATGCATATTTTTTTTGTAAAAGTAAATAAAAAATGTAAAATACTGACTTTTCATCAAATAAAAGCATTTTGGAATGTAAAAAAGTTGTATCTTTGCACCACTCTCTCGTGTAGGGAAAAATTATTATTAACCGAAGGTCGTGAACCTTCACAAATAAACACCAAAATGGTAAAAATTCGTCTTCAAAGACACGGTAAAAAATCTGCTGCATTCTACAAAATAGTTGTAGCTAATTCAGTGGACAAACGCAACGGTCGTTTCATTGAGAACATCGGTACTTACAACCCAAACACAAACCCTGCTACCATCGTTTTGAACCTTGACAGCGCAGTTAATTGGTTGGAAAAAGGAGCTCAGCCTACTCTTACAGCAGGTCGTATCCTTTCTTACAAAGGTGCTCTTTTGAAAAAACACCTTAACGGAGGTGTTCGCAAAGGCGCTTTCTCTCAGGAAGTTGCTGATGAGCGTTTTGCACAGTGGATGAAAGAAAAAGAAGCAAAAGTAAGCGGAAAAGTAGACACATTGTCTAAAACAGTCGCTGACAAAAAAGCAGAAGCACTAAAAGCAGAAGCAGAAATAAATGCTAAAAAAGCAGAAGCTCTTGCTGCTAAAATAGCTGCTGCTGAGGCTGCAAAAGCTGCTGCGGAAGCACCGGCTGAGCAAGCTGTCCCTGCCACAGAAGAAGCTCCTGCTACTGAGGAACAAGCTGCTGAGTAATTTCATAGCCTTATGAACCAGATACAAGACTGCTTTTACATAGGTAAAATAGTTAAGAAATACGGTTTCAAAGGAGAAGTGGTACTCAAACTGGATACAGACGTACCAGAGGCTTATCAAGAAATGGAATCATTGTTTTTGGACTTGTCCGGAACAATGGTTCCTTTTTTTATACAGAAATCGCTGTTTCAAGGTCAGTTCATGCGCCTAAAATTTGAAGGAGTAGATACCGAAGAAGAAGCCGATAAAATCATCAAAAAAGAGGCATACTTGCCTATGGACTGCCTTCCAGAATTAGAAGATGGGCAGTTTTATTACCATGAAATAGAAGGATATAAAGTCATTGACAGTGTAAAAGGAGACATAGGAACACTCATCACCGTAAATGACAATGCGGCACAGCCTCTCTTTGAAATAGACTATCGCGGTACTGAAATATATATTCCTGTGGTGGATGATTTTATAGAAAAAGTAGATAAAGAGCAACACATATTGTATGTGAAAACGCCAGAAGGTCTTTTGGACATATATATGAATCCTCAGGAAGAAGAGGACAAAGATTGCTAAGAGGAATACTCATAAAAAAAGGCTCGCCTTAGGCGAGCCTTTTTTTGGTTATATCAAGTTATAATTTTACCGTAAAAGTATAATTGTCTTTTGAATTTATAAACGCATTGGTAACGGTAACACTGACTGTTGCACCTTTTTCTATCGCAGTGTTTTTCTTAGCAGGAGTAACCTCTACCACAGCTTTTGCCATGGGAGAAAGAGTAGTCTTAACACCTATTTTAGCGCCTTGGGCTTTCTTTTCTATGTAAAAAGTAAAACCAGTGTTGTTTTTTAGTGTGAGAAGACCGCTCTTGGCATCGTAACTGCTGGTGATGAAAGTTTCAAATAGAAGGTCAAGATTTTCTTTTGCTCCGTAAATGCCGTTGTTCATAACAGCTACACTTCTGCGACTATCCAATGCCTCGCGTATGCTCTGTGCCGTTTTTTCCTTTGCTAAGACAATGGTAAAACTACGGTGAGACTGTTGTACACGGACAAGCTCAGCTGCCATAGGGATGTGAGCATCGGTACTGCCCAGTATAGCCAATCCGTATTGAAGAGCCCAGTCAAACCCTTCTGGGGAATATTTGCGACCGTTTACTACCTCTATTGCATCTATCAGCCCTTCTTTTATCATCTCCACGTGTATAGGGAAAAGTTCCGAATACCCACGAGGCCATGAAGGGTGGTTCCACATGATGAAAGCGCCTTGTGAACGAGCTTCTTTTAGCGTTTCTTTTATGTTTTCGGTAAAACCTTCTTTTTTGGCTTTTTCAGCTTTGTACTGCTGTGAGTATTTTTCAAAAGCGTCAGAATCCTTTACAAAAAGTACATTGAAGTGTCCCGGAGGTAGTTGACGTGTTATTTCACTGCCTTGAATCATGATGAGTCCGCGTTTAGCACCGTAATCATTGACAACGTCCCATGTGTGGTTATGCGATGTGTTGGTGTATTCTTTTAAAAAAGGGCGGTATTCTATGTGGTCTGTTACCGAAATAGCGTCCATGCCGTCATCTACCGCTTCGTCTATGCGAACGGTAGG
>JAQUTH010000022.1 GCA_028709885.1 Flavobacteriales bacterium | reverse complement strand
CCCAGTGAATGGCGAACTGTTGCCCTTAGAAAAGAGTAAATGGTACGCTCATCGTCAAAACTAATTTCAGTTTTGGTAGGGGATATGTTAATGTCTATCTTTGAAGGGTCTATCTCAAAATACAGGAAATAACCGGGGTAATGCCTATCTGGTATAAGTCCTTGAAATGCAGATAGTACCGCATTTGAAAGATAAGAGCTTTTTACGTATCTGTTATTGACAAAGATGAATTGATCTGCTCCTTTCATCTTGGCATATTCTGGTTTGTAAACAAAACCGTAAATGGTAGCGTCTGGCGTTTTTTCCTCTATTGGGACAAGTTTATTATCTGTGTTGGAGCGGAATAACCCCACTATACGCCTTCTTAACGACGCTACTGGAAGTGAGTACACAGGGTCATCTCCTCGGTATAACTGAAAAGCTATCTCAGGGTGAGCCAAGGCCACACGGGTAAACTCGTCCACTATGCGGTTCATCTCGGAAGTATCTGCCTTTAAGAAATTTCGTCGTGCGGGTATGTTATAAAAGAGGTTTTTTACCGAAAGAGAAGTACCCACAGGTGCAGCCACAGTCTCTTTTGATGTGTACTTTGTTCCGTCTATTTCTATTTTTGTAGCAAGTTCGTCTTCCGCACGTCGTGTTATCATTTCCACCTGAGCCACGGCTGCTATTGAAGCCAAAGCCTCCCCCCGAAAACCTTTGGTATGTAGGCGAAAAAGGTCTTCGGCAGATGAAATCTTTGAAGTGGCATGACGCAAAAAACTATTGTGAGCGTCCTGAGGGCTCATGCCTATGCCGTTGTCTATAACGCGTATAAGTTCCTTGCCTGCTCCGCGTACCACCACTTTTATAGACGTGGCATGTGCGTCAACAGCATTTTCCATAAGTTCCTTGACTGCGTTGGCAGGGCGGTTTATTACTTCTCCTGCTGCTATTTGGTTAGCTATATGTTCTGGTAGGACTTTTATTATATCGGTCATAGTGATAATATGATGTGTAAATATGTAAAAATGTTACATATTCATAAAAGAAGTCATGATTTTCTCAAAAAAATCTGTTTTGAGCATCCATAACACCAATGCCAATATAACCAATATGAATATAGCCAATGAACGCGAAGATGACGATCCCTTTTTCACATGGCGGTTTTTGTCCACCCGTGAACGAAATGTGTCTCTAAGACGCTCTCCTGAGTTTTCTCCCTCTTTGTCTTGTCCCTCTTTGTCTTGTCCCTCCTGGTCTTGTTTTTCGGTATTGCCATATAGACGTTCACGCTGTTCACGACGTTCTTTTGCAGGGTCGTAAAAACGATAACGTGGAGTGTAGTCGTTGTGTTGGCTTTGTCTTATAAAAGACGGAATTTTTGGTGCTTTCATTTGATACAGTTATAGGTACTGAATAAATATACGAAAAAAACTAATCTTCTCGGTCTACTTTTTTCCAGTTTGCTACAAAATTACAGTCATCCCAACCGTCAGCTAAGTAAATGTAAACGTCTTTTGTTTTCTTAGCTACCCACTGAGAGAGTTTTTTATTGGTCATTTCCTGTTTGGTCATGGATTTTAGTTTGTCAAAGTCCATGGAGTAGTTAGCGCGGTGAGGCTCGGAACGTTTACGCACGTAGTACAATGCATATTTTGAACCCTCACGTTGGTCATCTAAGAAGATAGGGTCAGACACCTCGCCTTGTTTTAAGCTACCAACAGCGTAATACAACTGCGCATCCATAGAAGACAGCGGAAAAGAAGTCTCACCGGTGTTAGGGTCCATCATATTACCTTTGTTAAATTTAGTAGCGTCGTCCTGAGAAAATTCTTTTACAGCTTCGCTGAATGTAAGAGCGCCAGAACGTACTTTGGATACTATACTGTCCATAGTTTCCATGACTTTCTGAACATCATCTGGTGATTCTTTTGGACGGATAAGGATGTGTTGCAGGTCAAGCTGTTCACCTTTTCTTTTGATAACCTGAATGATGTGGTAACCAAATTCAGTCTGTACAGGGTCTGATATTTGTCCTTCTTCAAGGTTAAATGCCACAGCCTCAAATGGTTTTACGAACATACCTTTGCGTACATTGTTGTACACACCACCTATGGCAGCAGAGCCAGGGTCTTCGGAGTACATGATGGCTTTGGTGCGGAAAGAGGCTCCGTTTTCTATCTCTTTTTTCATCTCTTTGAGCTGGTCAATTACTGCCTGCACAGCTTCCTTAGTAGGTTTTGGCTTCATGATAATGGTAGATAGCTCAAATTCTGTCTCAAACTCAGGAAGAGAGTCTTTTGGTATTCTGTTGAAAAATTTACGGACATCTTCTGGTGAAGGGTCTATATCGCCTATAACTTTTTTCTTCATTCTTTCGGCCATCATTTGAGAGCGTACTATCTTTTTCATATCCTCATACAGAGTCTCTTCGTCAGGTTTTTGGTAAAAATCCAATAGTTCTTTCATAGAACCGAGATTTTGGACAAGACCTTGAATTTTTTGTTCTACCTGAGTAGATACCTCGTTGTCAGTAAGTTCCAAAGAGTCCACTTCACCTTGGTAAGCCAAGAGTTTTTCTGAAAGGAAATCTTCCAAAATCTTGCATTTATCGGCATCAGAAACGTCTATTCCATTGGCTTTGTATTGCGCAAACGCACCTTCTATGTCAGACTCCAAGATTACTTCTTTTCCCACCACGGCAGCCACACCGTCTATTTTTATAGGGGACTGAGCCATAAGTGATGCAGTGGATGCTACCAGTGCAGAGGTTGTGAATAGAAATTTAATTATTTTCATTATCTGTAAATATTTCTAAATTATTATTTTTTATTGCTTCTTTTTTCAGTTCGTCTTGGGATTGTTTTATAACATCTATCTTGCGTTTATTGAGGATGATGCTGCGTATTTGTGCCTCTACATACTCCTTAGGCGCTATGTCTGTTTTGCGGATGTAGCGATGTGCCTTGCAAAGGTATGTGTTATCATTTTTTTTCACTGTGAAAGTGTACATTGAACGTTGAGCTACATTGTTGGCAAATCCGTTTTCCACCTCGTAAGAACTCTCTATTTTGTCTACTTCTATCCATTGGTCTTTTACAAATGGAACATTGTAGGACTCTTCTGCTAATATATTTTCTATACTACCAGCCCATGTCCAAGGGGAGTCTTCTTTGTTATCTTCATCCTTTTTGTGGCGGACATTAGGTGCGGTGTCTCTGGAAAAAGCGCTTCTTAGTTTTTTCTCCAAATCCTTTTCACAGTATGTTATAGGAATGTATGACCACAAGATAATGCTTTTGTTTAATGAAAAATTAGTCTTGTTCTGTGTGTAATAATCGTCTATCTGTTCATCGGTGATAGTGGTGTCCAGTTTCTGGGAAATGACGGATTGTTCGTATTTACCTTGAAGTAGGAGTTCTTTAAATTCTTCTACTTCTTTGGTTAGGTCTGTCTCGGAAATGCTTTTTTGCGCCTCAGACAATACCAACTGGCGAGTTGCCCACACGTCTATATATTTGGCGATGATGGCTATACTGTCTTCGGTAGAGGTGCCCTGAGGTACTATTTCTGGAATGTCTGCACGGTAAAGATACAAATCACCAACACGAGCCAAGGGCTTGTTGGCTGTCTTGTTTTCCAGATGTGTTATGTACGTCATCACCCTTTTGCATGATGTAAAACCAGATGCAAATATTAGCACAGCTATGGAAAATAATATAGTTTTTTTAATATTCATTGGTTATTTTATTCCTCTTGATTTCAATTGAGATTGAACGCTTTTTTCCAAATTTTTCAGTTCTTTGGTAAAAATCTGAACGTTGTATTTACGGCAAAGTATATCTGGTAGTTCTTTGGCGCATTTTTCTATGTATGCTTTCTGTACATCTTGATAGGCCTCATCATAAGTCTTGACGGTAGGAGGCAATATTTCCTTTATGTTGAAAATGAAATACTCACCTTCTTCTTCTTGGATTTCTGAAACGCCTATTTTCACTTCAAAATCTTTTTTAAATGCATACTGAGGTGTCTCTGTCATTTCCTGTCCTGATGCTACTGTGGCAATACCTCTGTTTACTGCCAATAGAGCCTCAGAAAGAGTTTTACCTTCTTTAAGAAGGTTTTGTACTTTGTTGGCAGTGGCTAAATCAATGGTGGTAACTACGTCAAAACGTACCCTTTGTTCCCACATAAAATCATTAGGATTTTTATCATAAATAGAGCGAAGAGTGTCTATGTCTACATTGGCAAGGCTATCTCTGCAAGATTGGCTAACCAAAGCGTAAGCCAATGCCTTTTCTTTATATTCCTTTATAGCAGTAGAGACTCTTTTGTCTGTTTTTTCCAATGAATTAACATACATTTGAACGGCTACACTGGCTGAGAAATCGTCTAATTTAGACTCTACCACTTGTCTCAGTTCTGTATTTTCTCCATAAGAATCCATGGAAAGCATCAGCGAGGAGTAGAAATTATCCGCATAGAATGTTTCTGTATCCAATGAAAAAAGTGGATTACCACCGTCTGTTATCATATTGGCTTTCCATTCACCATAAAGGAAGCCCATATTGGAAAGAGTGGTTATGGTTTTTGGTAGTTGCTCCTTGTTTATTTCGTAATTGTATTTGCTGCGAATGTTTTTGGCGTAAGCACGTTGGTAAGGCAGGTATCGTTCGTCATTTGAGACTTTTTGTTTCAAATAGTCTTTTCGGAGTTCATAATCACTATTTGATATTTTTCCTAAAAGCTTAATGATAGTCCAACCTTCTGGTGTAGCTATAATACTGGTGGTCTGTCCTTCTTTGAGGGCAAAAACCATTTCTTCTATTTCTGGGCGTAGCTCTCCTATGCCATAAAATCCCAAATATCCACCGTTTGCCTGTGTGGTAGCATCTTCGGTATATCCTAATGCTACTTTTCCAAAGTTCTCACCAGCTTTTATCTTTTTGTATGCCTGACGTATTTCAGATAATGAAGTAGCATTGAGGGAATCGTTATCTTTATTCATAACCATAATGTGAGCTATCTCCACCAGTCCACGTGCAGGGCGTTTTTCCAACACTTTGACTATATGATAACCGTAATTGGTACGAAAAGGAGCGGAAATACCACCTACTGCTGTCTGATAAGCAGCGTTTTCCATAGCGTAAGGCACCTGAAAAGCCGTGATGAACCCTAAAAGACCACCATTTTCACTCTTGTTTATCTTTTTTGACAAATCATCCCATGAAGCACCATTTTTAAGAGCTGTGGCTATGCTGTCTATCCGGGTACGTGCTGCTATGCTGTCTTTTTCAAAAGCAAAAGGAGATACAGGTATTAGTATGTGTGCTATTTTTATGTCTTCCTCACTGCGTTGAGCTGCTTGACGGGCTAATTTTTCTATTGCATCATTGTCATTGTAGTACGGAGCGGTATATTGTGCTTTAAAATCGTCCACAGACTGTTTGAATGCTGCTGTGGTGTCCAAACCTTGTGCCTTAGCTTCGGTAACTTCTGCTATAAAACCAGCATAAAACTTGGCAAAAGTTGGTATTTCTTTGCTTTTAGGGTCTGTGGTGGTTCGGTAGTTCTCAATGTACGCATTGTAGAACTCTGATGGATAATATTGTTTTTCCCCAACTGTCATAAATGGGGTTTCTTTTTTCTGTGCAAAAAGAGAGGTAGCGCATAGTGTAGCGCATATAAAAAGTGTTTTTGGTGCTATGTTTTTCATATATTTCTCCTTTGTATTCAAATGTGATATTGTACCGAAAAGCAAATGTACTAAATAAATAGAAAACAGCCACTCTATACATCGGGTAAGAGTGGCTGTTTTATAAAATTTTATGTTTTTTATATATTTTTTAACGCGAATAATTAGGAGCCTCCTTAGTTATAGTGATGTCATGAGGGTGAGATTCCTTTATTCCCGAAAGAGTTATTTGTACAAAATGAGCATTTTCCTGCATGGTCTTTATGTCTTTTGCACCGCAATAACCCATACCAGCGCGTAGTCCGCCGATGAATTGGTGCATGGATTCTGAAAGCGAACCTTTGTAAGGAACGCGTCCTACTATGCCCTCAGGAACTAATTTCTTGTTGTCATTTTCTGTGTCTTGGAAATAGCGGTCTTTACTACCTTTTTCCATAGCCTCTATACTGCCCATACCGCGGTAAGTCTTGTATTTACGACCTTCGTAAATGACTGTCTCACCAGGACTTTCCAACGTGCCAGCCAACATACTACCCAACATAACGCAACTTGCTCCTGCTGCTATTGCTTTTGGTATATCGCCTGTGTACTTAACACCACCGTCGGCTATGATAGGAACGTCAGTATCTTTTATAGCCTCAGCTACCTCCATCACGGCAGAGAACTGAGGATACCCCACACCCGCTACCACACGGGTAGTGCATATACTGCCAGGTCCTATGCCCACTTTGACAGCGTCAGCACCTTGTTCTACTAAAAATTTGGCAGCTTCGCCAGTGGCTATATTTCCTACTACCACGTCTATTTGAGGAAATTCTTGTTTTACCTGTTTAAGGATGTTTATAACGTTATATGAATGTCCGTGAGCGGTATCTATAACCAAAGCATCTACACCAGCTTCTACCAATGCACGTGCGCGTACTATGTTTTCTGCGCCTATTCCTATGGCCGCCGCTACACGAAGACGTCCGTATTGGTCTTTGTTGGCATTAGGGTGTGTTTTTACTTTGGTGATATCGCGGAAGGTGATAAGACCTTTTAATATGCCATGTTCATCTACCACTGGTAGTTTTTCTATCTTGTACTGTTGGAGTATTTCCTCTGCTTGGTCCAGTGTGGTGCCTACTGCACAGGTTATGAGTTTGGTACTCATTATTTTGTGCAGAGGTTTAGAACCGTCTTTTTCAAAGCGAAGGTCTCTGTTTGTAACTATACCTATGAGTTTAGAATTTTCATCTACTATTGGAATACCGCCTATGGAGTATTCGTGCATACATGATTTGGCATCTGCTACTGTGGCTTCAGGGTGAAGCATTATAGGATTTAGTATCATGCCACTTTCCTCGCGTTTTACGGTACGAACGTTTTTAGCCTGTTCCTCTATGCTCATATTTTTATGCAAAACGCCTATACCTCCGTCCTGAGCCATAGCTATTGCCATAGCAGATTCGGTAACGGTGTCCATGGCAGCGGATATTACCGGTGTGTTAAGTGTGATGTTACGGGAAAAACGGCTTTTGATGTTTACGTCTTTTGGTAAAACGCATGAGTAGGCTGGTACTAAAAGGACATCATCATAAGTGAGTCCCATGCCTACTATTTTTTTGGAGAAGTCTGACATATATGCAATTATTTAACGTGGTTTATAATTGCATGCAAATATAATATTTTTTCTTCACATCAAGAAAACTCTTTTTTGTTAAGTGAGATATTTTGCTTTTATAATTTTTTAGGTAAAAAACATCATGTTAGATAATAATCTAACAAAATAAATATATACATTTGTAAGCGGATATTTAAAAAACATATATATGAATAATAAAAAATCTATACTCGTTGTCCATCCTCAAAAGATAGTAAGAGACATTTTAAGTGCTATTATTTCAAAAAGTGAGGGGTTTAGCATTGCTTTTTCTTGCAAGAGTGAAAAACAGATGTTTTCCGTTATAGAAAAAGGCACTAAAATAGATATATATATACTAAGCGATACCTTGAATGAAATAGGTATTTTGGAACTCATAGAAAAGATAAAGGAAAAAACGGTAGCTCCAAAGATACTTTTGTACATGAATAGTAGTGCCAAAAAGATGTTTATGACCATGGTGGCGCGTACTAATGTGTGCTATGGTTTTTTGCATCCAGATACTACTGAAAAAGGTCTGATAGATGCGTTGGATTGTGTTTCTAACGGTGGTTTTGTGTTGGATGGTTATATGGACGATGGGCTTGAAAAGAAAAAGACACGGCGGTATGATTTATCCGAAAAAGAGCAAGAGGTGTTCTCTCTTATTGTTTCGGGGTATCGTCTGGTGGATATTTCCATGAAAATGGGCATAGATGCCAAGACTGTCAGCACGTATAAAAATAGGATATGTCATAAGTTAGGTGTATCGTCAAATTTTGAGTTGATATCCAAATTTTATTCTGTTTTGTAGCGCAAAAAAGGCTCGCCGTAGGCGAGCCTTTTTTATTCTTCCAAGATGTTTGTCGGCTTAAATGCTGGTTCAAAATCTTTATTTTTTTCCTTTTTCTTGTCTTTCTCTTTCTGGTTATTGCCTTCTGGGTGTTCATCTCTTATGCGCATATGATGTGTCTTTTTATATAGCGGTATGCGGTAAGACACGGTGTATGCAAATGAAAAACCAGCGGAGTTGTTATACACTTGCCCCATTCCGGGTACTAACATAGGACCTATTCCGTTAGGCTTTTTAGAGCTGAGCATAATGTCATATCCTCCTTCCATAGACAGATAAACATTTTTTACTACCTGAACCATCACGCCCACAGAAAGGTCCATCCACAGAGCAGAAGGTTTGTCTTGAATATCCACTACGGTTTTGTCTCCCCAGTAATTATTAGTTATGGTGTCTCCGTAAATATGACGGTCATACTGGCTGTAACCCAGTTTTACTCCTACATACATCATGTCATCGGAAGAAAAAATACCTCTTATTATTGAATAATCAATACCCGCACGGGCAAACCAGCCGTCGGCATTGACTGTCTGAATGGAAAAGTCCAGCGTGCGTTTGGAGTATCCGAAATCTGCCGCTGCATATAGTCGCGGTGTTAGACGAAAGTCTGTCTTTAACTGCCAGCCTCGGTCATCTTTATTGCCAAAAAGAGGTGTCAGAGGGGCTATAATATCTACTCCTATTCTCAGGGCGTGCTGTATTTCTATCAGCGAGTCTTTATGAGCTATTTTGTTTTTGTCTTCAAGACTGTCATTTTCTTCTAAAAGACGCTTTTCTACTATTTTAAGGCTGTCTTTTACTTGTTGCTTACGGTCTGCTTTGTAATGGCTTAAAGAGTCTTTTACCGAAGAGTATTTTTTCTTGATAGAAACTACCGTGTCTGTCCTTGTGGTGTCTTTCTGGGCAAAACAAGAAACACTTGCCAGTAAAAATATGACAAGTAGCACCATGGTCAATGTGTATGTATGTCTTTGTATCATATCTACTGAATTAAGTAAAGTATGGCGCATGTCTGTTTGGAGTTAAAAAGGTAACCGTTGGCAGGCGGTACTTCTATGTCCTTGGAAATGGCTTCAATGAGGTGCTCTTGCGTGCTGTTCACCGTGGTGTTTTCAAATGTAAAACGATACCCGCAGGCTTTGGATATAAAAGTGAGTTTTGGCGAATAGTTCAAAGTCAATGTATCTGTAAGCCCTAATGAGTTGGTCATAAGGTAGCGGCTCTGCTCTTGTTCAAAATCCACGGGTAAGGATATGGATTTTAGGTCTGCCTCAGGTGAAATTTCCTCCAATGCCATTTTACCGCGAAGTCCGTAAAATTTCACATCGCCAATGGTAGTTTCTACTGCGCGTCCGTTATCCATTTTGTAAAACAAAACGTGTGCTGAGGGTGTTTTGGCTGTGGTGCTGGGGCAAATATCATCTTTTTCACATGAGAAAAGGCTCATGCAGATAAGTAGTGATAGTGCAAAATATGTTATTTTTCTTTTCATCATTTTTATTCTGTGGTTTTAAGGGTTAGAATGGCCACGTTTTCCACATGAAAAGTCTGTGGGAACATATCCACAGCCTGCATTTTTTCTACCGAATACATGTGGCGCATAAGGTCAAGGTCTCTGCCTTGGGTGGCAGAATTACAGCTGACGTACACTATGCGTTTAGGTGCCAATTTCAAAAGCATAGCCACCACATCTTTGTGCATACCGTCTCGTGGAGGGTCTGTTATCACAACGTCAGGCGCTCCGTATTGGCTGACAAAAGCGTCATCAAACACGTCTTTCATATCTCCTACCAAGTATTCGCAATTTGTTATGCCATTTATCTGAGCGTTTATTTTTGCCGCTTCTATTGCCTCAGGGACAGCTTCCACGCCTATGACTTTCTTTGCATTTTTACTTATAAACTGGGAAATAGTACCTGTGCCTGTGTATAGGTCATACACGTTTTCATTTCCTGTGAGCTGCGCAAAATCCCTCACTATGCTGTATAACTGGTATGCCTGAGTAGAATTGGTCTGATAAAAAGATTTTGGTCCTATCTTAAAACGCAGACCTTCCATCTCTTCAAAGATATGGTCATTGCCATAAAAAGTCTTTATGTCTAAATCATACAGAGAATCGTTAGACTTAGGGTTTATGGCATATAAAAGTGATGTAACCTCAGAAAAATTATCTTTTATGAAATTAAGCAAGCCTTCGCGTGCAGGTACATCTTCATGATAAAACTGTATCATCACCATCACTTCACCAGTAGATTCGCTGGTGCGTATCATCATGGTACGCAGAAAGCCTGTGTTTTCTCTCGGGTCAAAAAAAGTAAGACCATTTTCTATGGCATAGGAACGTACTTTTAGACGAATATCGTTGGAAGGGTCGCGTTGTAGAAAACATTTTTTTACATCCAAAACCTTGTCCCAGCGTCCCTGAATGTGAAAACCGAGTCCTACTTCACCTTCTATATCGCCAAAAGTATTCAGCTCTTCCCGTGTGTACCAGCGGCGTGAAGCAAACGAATACTCCATTTTATTGCGGTAAAAATACTGTTTTTCACAGCCCTTGATAGGCACTATTTCGTTAGGTTCTATGTTACCTATGCGGCGAATATTGTTTTCTACTTCTTTCTGTTTGTAAAATATCTGGTCTTGGTATGCCATATTTTGCCATTTGCATCCCCCGCATACCCCGAAGTGTTCGCACATGGGGGCAACTCTTTTTTCCGAAGGAGAAATAATGCGTTCCACGGTGCCTTCGTAGTATTTGCTTTTCTTTTTGGTAACGCGCACATCCACCACATCGCCAGGTACAGCACCAGTTATAAGCACAGCGCGTCCATCCTCACTGTGAGAAACAGATTTTCCTTGTGCGGCAGCATCCGTTACGGTAAGATTAGGTAGTATAAGGTCTTTTGGGTGGCGTTTTGACATGATGTATTTATTTATTTATGCTTTTCTGTTAACTAATGTTTTAGCCAAACGGCGGTATTGTTCTTTCATTTTTTCAGAAAAAGGCATCTCCTCAACGCAGGAAAGAGCCTTTTCTGTATATTCGTTTATAGCTTTTTCTATTGCCTTGTCGGCTCCTGTATAATGGTATAAAGAACGCACAGTTTCTATTCTTTTCTGTTCGTCGGCTATGGCAAATGTTTTTTCAAAAGAATCTGCATCATCAGAATGTTCTCTGGCATAAATGTAAAGGAAAGTCTTTTTGCCTTCCAAAATATCGCCTCCTATGCGTTTACCAAAAGTCTTTTCACAACCAAATGTGTCTAAATAATCATCAGTGAGCTGATATGCAATACCTATGCAACGTCCGTATTCATACAGATTATCAACGTCTTTTTTTTCACCAGAGCCTATAATAGCGCCTATTGCCAGCGCACCACCTAAAAGAACGGCTGTTTTCAGCTCTATCATGCGGATGTATTGTTCCATAGAAACGGAATCCATGCTTTCAAAATCCATATCCATCTGTTGTCCTTCACACACATAACGAGCTACGGAGTTAAAAACAGAAATGATAGCCTTGAAAGTCCGTTTATCATAAGGTTCAAAAAGCTCATACGCTTGTATCATCATAACATCACCAGAAAGTATGGCTGTGTTTTGTCCCCAGCGATGGTGTACTTTTTCTTAACCCCGACGTATATCTGCATGGTCCATTATATCATCATGCACCAGAGTGAAATTATGAAAAACCTCTATTGCCAATGCGGCATCTATCGCTTTTTCCACAGGAATACCAAAACTATCGGTAGCCATCAGCACTAACGAAGGACGTATTCTCTTACCTCCTAACGATAAAATATAGCGTGTAGGGTCATATAAACCCTTTGGCTGACAATAACGGCTATAATACTCTTCTAATGCTTTTTCTATTATGGGAGTATAAATATTTTCAAATTTTGCCATGGCAAATATATTTTAATCCAAGGCTTCGCCCAAAAGCGTGCCTTGTGTGGTATCGGTTATTTTTACGTTTACAAAATCGCCTATGGAGTGGTTTCCTTTTGCAAAAACCACCACTATGCCTTGACTGTTTCGCCCGAAGACCTCTTCTTTATCTTTTTTTGATATTCCTTCTACTAATACTTGACTTACAGTACTAATATATGTTTTATTCCGTTCAAATGAATGTTGTCCTTGCAAGGTGATTATCTCATCTAAACGGCGCTGTTTTACATCATCTGGTACATCATCTGGATAATGGTTAGCAGCATAAGTACCAGGACGTTCGCTGTATTTGAACATATAACCAAATTCATATTTCACACTTTGCATTAGTGAAAGAGTATCCTTGTGGTCTTCTTCGGTTTCGGTAGGGTAGCCAGCTATTATGTCCATGGTGATACCACAGTCAGGTATTTTAGCACGAACGCGTTCTATCAATGTCAAATATTCCTCGCGAGTGTAACCACGGCGCATATGTTGAAGTATTCTGTTGCTGCCACTCTGAAAAGGCAGGTGCATATAACGGCAAATATTGCTGTGCGAAGCTATGGTATCCAAAACGTCGTCTGTCATGTCGTGAGGATTTGAAGTACAGAAACGAATACGCATAGTAGGAAAAGTCTCAGCTACCATTTTCAATAAGTCTGAAAAATGAAGAGCATTTGCTTTAGCTTCTTCGCTGGCTTTTGAAAAGTCTTTTTTAGCTCCTCCTCCATACCATAGGTAAGAGTCTATATTTTGTCCTAAAAGTGTTATTTCCTTGTACCCTTCGCTGCGCAAAACATCTATTTCCTCTAAAATAGTCTTAGGGTCCCGAGAGCGTTCACGTCCACGGGTGTAAGGCACCACGCAGTAAGTACACATGTTATCACATCCACGCATAACGGACACAAAGGCAGTAACACCGCTTCCACTTATTCGTACAGGAGTTATATCGTCATATGTTTCTTCTAATGACAGATGAACATTTACAGCGTTGAGGTTGTTCCATGCCTGAGAAATAAGAACTGGAAGGTCTCTGTAAGCATCTGGACCAGCTACCAAATCCACCATTTTTTCTTCTTCCAAAAGTTTTTCTTTAACTCGTCCAGCCATACATCCCAAAACGCCTATCAAAAGCCAAGGACGTGTTTTTTTAAGGCATGCAAAATTGGCAAGTTTATTGCGTACGGTCTGCTCTGCCTTGTCCCTTACAGAACAAGTATTCAGTAGAATAAGGTCAGCATCATGGTAATCATCAGTGGGGGTGTAGCCTTCTTTTTTGAGAATACTGCTTACCACTTCGGTATCTGCCACGTTCATCTGACAGCCGTAGGTCTCTATAAATAGCTTTTTAGTGTTGCACTGAGAGTACTTATTTCTATCTATCTGTTTTTTCTTTCTTGGCATTTATGTAAATGTGTAAAATATACTGCAAAGGTATAGCTTATTTTTCTAATACCACACATAGGTTTCTATCGCCATATCCGTCATCTATACGAGCAGTAGCGGGAAACAGTTTATTCTCGGCTACCCAAGGCAATGGATATGCTGCCTCACTGCGTGTGTATGAGTGGTTCCATTGGTCTGCCGATACTTCGTACAGTGGATGAGGAGCATTTTTCACAGGATTATCATCGCAACCATCGTATTTTTCTATTTCCTTTAAAATATTAATCATAACATCTGCAAAACGGTCCATTTCCTCCTTGCTTTCGCTTTCGGTAGGTTCTACCATTAAAGTCTCATGCACAGGAAATGAAACGGTAGGAGCATGGTATCCATAATCCATAAGACGTTTGGAAATATCGCCTGCTGTAATGCCGTATTTTTCTTTTATAGGGCGGATGTCTATTATAAGTTCATGAGCTGTACGTCCGCTTTCTCCGCTGTATAGTATGGAAAAATATTTTTCAAGACGAGATTTTAAATAATTTGCATTCAGTATAGCGTATTGTGAGGCTTTTTTAAGTCCTTTGGCACCCAAAGTGAGGATGTAAGCGTATGAAATGGCATCAAGCATGGCTGAACCCCATGGAGCGGAAGCTAATGCTGTACAAGCCTTTTCGCCTCCTGTTTTGATTATAGGATTACTTGGCAAGTAAGGCGCTATGTGACTCTTAACACATATAGGACCAACACCAGGGCCACCACCACCGTGAGGCATAGCAAAAGTCTTGTGAAGGTTCAAATGGCATACGTCTGCTCCTATGTATCCGGGCGAAGTGAGCCCTACCTGAGCATTCATATTGGCTCCGTCCATGTATACCTGAGCTCCGCAAGAATGTATGATGTCCACTATTTCACGGATACGACTTTCAAAAATGCCGTATGTACTTGGATAAGTAATCATAATGCACGCCAAATGCTCTTTGTTTTCTTCTGCTTTTTTACGTAGGTCTTCCACATCTATTGTGCCATTAGGAGCGGAAGCAACAGTTATTATTTCAAAACCAGCCATAGCAGCCGAAGCAGGGTTGGTTCCGTGTGCACTTTCTGGTATAAGGCATATATTTCTATGTCCTTCTCCGTTGTCTTTTAGATATTCTTGTATCATGCGCAGTCCTGCATATTCTCCCGATGCCCCAGAAAGAGGTTGGAGAGATGTGGCAGCCATGCCTGTTATGTCTGCCAAGAAACGTTCCAAACGGCTTAGTACCACGCGGTAACCTTCTGTTTGTTCATCAGGAGCAAAAGGATGTATATCTCCCCAAAGAGGATATGAAAGTTGTATCATCTGCGATGCTGCATTTAGCTTCATGGTACATGAACCAAGGGGTATCATACTGTGAGTTAAAGATATGTCTTTTCTTTCCAGTTTTTTGATATAGCGCATCATCTCGGTCTCGCTGTGGTATTTTTTGAACACATCCTGTGGTAATATCTCGTCTTTGCGTAGCAAGTATTCTGGCAAAGAACCTTCTTCGGCAATAGGGGTTACAGAGTCATAATACACATCTTTGGCAGCAGAAATGACATATAATATGCGGTTCATGTCTTCCAAAGTAGTGGCTTCGTTTATGGAAATGCCTATTGCATCGTCGTCCACGTATAGGAAATTGATGCGTTCGGTCTCGGCTATCTCGCGTAGGCGTTCTGTTATGTCGCCCGTTTTAACAAGTAGAGTGTCAAAGAAAAAAGAGTTTTTTTGTTCAAACCCCATTTTTTCTATTTCTTGTGCCAAAGTGGTAGCTATTCTGTGTATGCGTTTGGCCGTGTTTTTCATACCTTCGCCACCGTTGTAAACGCCGTACATACCAGCCATGATAGCCATAAGAACAGAAGAAGTGCAGATGTTAGATGTGGCACGTTCACGTTTTATGTGCTGTTCACGCATTTGCAGAGCCATACGCACTGCACGATGTTCGTTTTTGTCTTTTGAAACGCCTATGATACGTCCGGGCATATCGCGTTTATAGTCTTCACGCATGGCAAAATAAGCTGCCGCAGGACCTCCGTATCCCATAGGAATACCAAGACGTTGGGTGCTGCCAACAGCTACATCAGCTCCCCATTGAGCAGGAGGAGTCAGTATAGCCAAAGACATAATGTCTGCCACTACTACCACTTTAAGACCTTCGGCGTGAGCTTTTTCTGTAAAATCAGAATAGTCATTTACCTCACCCAATGCGGTAGGGTATTGTATTAACACACCGAAGAAAGAGCTGTCAGGAGTGAAAGAAAATTCATCGCCTATAACCAGTTCTATGCCCTGAGGCACAGCGCGTGTCTGCATAACGTCTATGGTCTGAGGAAATGCACTTTCGGAGACGAAAAATTTACATACTCCGTTTTTTTTCTGTTCACGAGTACGGGTGTGAAAAAGCATGAGCATGGCCTCAGCAGCAGCGGTGCCTTCATCTAAAAGAGAGGCGTTTGCCATAGGCATACCAGTGAGTGAGCATATCATGGTCTGAAAATTAAGCAATGCTTCCAGACGTCCTTGTGATATTTCGGCTTGGTATGGTGTGTAAGATGTGTACCATGTAGGGTTTTCAAATATGTTTCGCTGGATAACAGGTATCATCGGCGATGGGTTATAACCCAGTCCTATGTAGTTTTTGAAGTGTTTGTTAAGCTCTGTCAGGGATGCAAAATGTTCCAAATATTCAGCTTCGCTAAGTGCGGGTGGAATATTTAGCGGAGTGTCCATGAGAATATCTTTTGGAATGCTCTGTTCTATCAGTTCATCCAAAGAGTTTACTCCTATCTCTTTGAGCATCATTGTGGTGTCTGTGTCGGATGGCCCGATGTGGCGTGCTGAAAAATCATTAGGGTTCATAAGTAGTATGTTATAAGTTTATATATTCTGAGTCCAAAGGTATGTATTTTTATTGTTTTTACACAGATATAGGGTTTTGTTTTTTACCATAATTGACGTTAAAACGCTATTGTCAAAATACAAAAAGGCGCATACGGATGTATGCGCCTTGGTAGGTTTGGAATTCTTCCTAACTATATATTAGAAATTGTTCTCATCGTTAGAGTTGTGACCTCCATCGTATCCACCTTCGCGACGGCTGTTGTAACCACCTTCACGGCGAGGGGCAAATCCACCTTCACGACGTGGAGCGTATCCGCCTTCGCGACGGCTGTTGTAACCACCTTCACGGCGAGGAGCGTATCCGCCTTCGCGACGTGGGGCATAACCGCCTTCTGAACGAGGAGTGTATCCTCCTTCACGGCGAGGAGAGTCAAAACGGCGAGCTGGACGGTCGCTGTTTCTTTTGTAGTCTTCATGAGGGATAGCTTCCTTAGTAGCTATGGTAGCACCTTCATACTCCACACCGTTAAGGGCTTCAAGAGCCTGGCGACCTTTTTCGTCGTCCTCCATCTCTATAAAACCATAACATTTGGATTGTTTAGTGTCGCGGTCCATGATGACCTTAGAAGAAGCAACTTCTCCGTACTGCTCAAAAAGAGCTTGCAAAGATTCCGAAGTAGTGTTCGGTGACAACTTTGCTACAAAAATTTTCATCAAAGTAAAAAATGTTAAAATGAATAAATAAAATTGCTTCACCAAAATGGTGGTTAGCAGGTGTCAAATTTACAATTAAATATGAAGTTCCAAACTTTTTAGTTATAAAATTCTTGATTATTTTTGATGGCATAAAAAACACAGACATCAAAATGACAGACAAATTACGCAAATATGCCTCTCGGTATGGCTTTGGAGTATCTTCTCGCCTTGCTGCACGTATGGCGGTGAGGACTAATTCCATGCGCTCGTTCATGATTTACAGCGCATTTTTTACTCTCGGAGCGTCATTTGTGTTGTATCTTTTGATGGCTTTGGGATTAAAAATGAAAGATTTGATATTTAAAAGACGCAAATCTGTCTTTGATTTTTAGAAAAAAACGTATCTTTTTAGCGAAAAAGCTTTAACATAGACAAAAATTCAGAAAAATGATATACGACAAAGAAAAAATAATAGAAGCCTTGCGCCCTATTATGATGCCAGGTACTTCATCGGACATAGTAGATGCAGGTGGTGTGCGCGGGGTTACCATAAAAGGTGATGACATACACGTGGACGCTGTGGTTTTCAGCCCAGCCATGAATGTGCGCAAAAAAACAGAAAACCAAATAATATACCTTTTGGCAAAAATATATCCAGAAGCTAATATCTCAGCCACTGTGGGTAGCGAAAAACCTGCCGATGACAAGATAGCACCAGTAGAAACATCCATTTCCAAAGTACGCCATATCATAGCCATAGCATCTGGTAAAGGTGGAGTGGGAAAAAGTACCCTTTCGGCAAATCTCGCCATAGCGCTGGCGCAAAAAGGCTACAAAGTAGGACTTGTAGATGCTGACATCTACGGTCCGTCCATGCCTATTATGTTCAACGTGGAAAATGCCATGCCTTCGGCTGTTCAGGTGGACGGTAAAGACATGATGACTCCTACTGAGGCTTACGGGGTAAAACTGCAATCAATAGGATTTTTTGCCAAAGCAGGGCAGGCAATGGCTTGGCGTGGCGCTATGGCTACCAAAGCTCTCCAACAGATGATTTTTGAGACTGTGTGGGATGAACTGGACTTTATGCTAATAGATATGCCTCCTGGAACAGGCGATATTCACCTTACACTCACAAGTGCGCTACCTTTAACTGGTGCCATTATCATCACTACACCTCAGAATGTGGCTCTTAATGATGCTCAGCGCGGTATAGAGCTTTTCAAAAATGAAAATATCAATGTTCCTATCATCGGAATAGTGGAAAATATGTCTTATTTCACCCCTGCGGAGCTTCCTAATAACAAATACTACATCTTCGGACGGCACGGAGGAAAGAACTTGGCTGCCGATTATGATATACCATTCCTTGGAGAAATACCATTGGTACAGTCTATTCGTGAGGCGAGTGATGCTGGTAGTCCAGTGGCTCTTTCCAAAGGGACACCTCTGTCAGATGCGTTCTCTTCATTGGCAGACAGCGTGGTCAAATACGCCGAAGATTCTGTTAAATAATGGATGACAGCATAGCTACTCCGCAGCATTTACAAGAGCTGGCGCAAAAAGGACTGGATGATGTCCGGGCAGTCCTTTTGGGCGATGGAGGAGATATAGAACTTAGTTATGTTACACCTGACGGTACAGAAGTTGGTGTTGCATTGACTGGAATGTGTGCTGGCTGTATGATGAGCGAGATAACTCTGGGCGGGATAGTTAAAAACAGCATAAAAAAGTATATTCCTCAACTATTGCGTGTGGTAAATACTGGCGATGCTCCTTTTATTACTTAAAGTAAAAAGTTATGACAGATACTATAATGTTTCTAATAATATGTTTTTTTGGGCATTTGTATTAGTGATGTTAGTGGTGGTTATTCTTGGAATGTTTGGAATAAGCTGTTAAGATTAATGCTAAATAAAAGTATCATTATAAAGTCCGCCATGTGCGGACTTTTTTTTGTTTTTTATCTTCTTTTTAGTATCTTTAAAACAAGGACTAAAAACACAAAACTATGAAAAACCGTCTTTTTTTACTCTCTATCTTTCTTTTAGGCACAGTGATAGTATCCCACGCACAGTGCAGAAAAGATATGTTTTTTGACCATACCATAGGTGTGCAACAACGTATCTATCAGCTCAAAGATGTAGTTGAACTAACCCCAGAACAGATAAAGGACATAGTTAATCTTTTTCAACGTGGCGAAGCAGAATACCGCACCGTCTTGGCTATGGGACTTCCTGTGCGCCAGACAGAAAAAATGGCTCGCAAGGTCGTAGATGGTGAAGTACGTGGACTTCACAAAATAATAACACCTGAACAGCGTTCTGCATATAAGAAAATGGAGAAAAAACAACACCATTTCAATGATATTCAGAAAAAGCACCAAGTAAAAAACGCACACTAAGTCTTAATGTATCAATTCTGTTTATTACATTTGCATCATCGGTAGAGGCGTATATTTCCCTGCCGATGATGTTAATTATGTCTGTAATACGCGTAACCA
>JAQUTH010000145.1 GCA_028709885.1 Flavobacteriales bacterium | reverse complement strand
TGAGGGACTTGTCCAGCTCCCATTTCTTGGGATGCACCGGAACCGCATGCTGTGATAAGGCATGCTCCTGTTATGACAAATAAACTTTTGGAAATGATTTTTTTCATTTTATTTATATGATTTTTTAATGTTATACAACAGTATGGTTGTTACCATAAGGTGCAAAATTACAGAATAATAGCATACGCTATTGTCCTAAAAAGACAAAGTGTTGTTCTAAAACACATTTTTTATTTTCATTAACAAAAAAAGACCTTTCATCTAAACATCTCCAAATGAGCTTTGAAACGAAAAAAATCTTATTTTTGCATATCATATACTCTGTTTTTTATGCGTTGTCCGCATCAGCGGTATATGAATATCCGTAACATCAAATATACAAAAAATGATAGAATATATAAAAGGTTGTCTGATAGAAAAAAATCCCACTTACGCTGTTATAGAATGTAACGGAGTGGCATATTACCTCAATATTTCGCTGGGGACATATTCAGCTCTTAGTGAAGACCAAGATGTTAAACTATACACCCACACTGTAATACGTGAAGATGCGCACGTACTTTTTGGCTTTTTTACGCGTGAGGAGAGAGAGATTTTTCGTAAATTAATCTCCGTTTCTGGTGTTGGCGCAGGTACTGCCCGCACCATACTCTCGTCCATAGATTCGTCCGATATAGTATCAGCCATAGAAGCGGGTGATGTTTCGGTCTTCAAAAACGTGAAAGGCATAGGCATGAAAACAGCCCAGCGCATCATTTTGGATTTGAAAGGCAAGATAGATTTATCTTTATCGGCATCTTCTGCGGTGGCAAAGACTTCATCGGTGAGAAACGAGGCTTTGGACGCATTGGAGGTATTGGGTTTTGTGCGCAAAAATTGCGAGAAACACATAGACGACATTCTCCTTAACTACCACGACACAACGGTGGAAAACCTTATAAAAATGACTTTGAAAAGTATGTAGTATTTGTGTAAGTACTTCACTGCAAGTATAATCACAGTTATTTTCCTTTTTTTACCATCCTATAAACTCTGCGCTCAGTCTGCAACAGAAAAAGTGGAGTATGACTCTCAGAGGGAATTGTATATTTTACGCCATATAGATATATTCGGTAGAGATGTGCAGCTTCCCCGTGTTTTTTCACGTGAAGAATGGATGGACTATCTTCTTTTTTCCAAGGAAGTAAAACCCATTTCATCATTGCCTGCCCCTGCCGATACTGTGGCTAATGAAAAAGGTATCCACTTAGATATGGAATCGCCTTTTTTGAAAAATATATTCGGTGGTACGGAAGTGAAAATACTCCCCAAAGGCACTCTTGAAGGTGGGGTAGGAGTGTCATATACCCATATGGACAATCCACTATTGGGCGAGCGCGCTCGCCGTCATACATCTTTTGACATCAGCCAAGCGGTAGGTCTGGACGTGATAGGTACGGTAGGAAAAAAAGTAACTCTCAGTGGCAGAGTATCATCAGCGGATGGTTTTTTCAGTGGGGAGTCTTTTTCATTGACATACTCTGGTGATAAACATGAGATACTACAAAAACTAACCGTCGGGCAGGTGAACATAGCAATGTCATCGCCTTATTTTTCCAAAACATCGGACGCTTTCGGAGTAACAGCCACCGCACGTGTGGGACGGGTGTGGGTGGATGCTTTTTTTGCTCAGAAAAAAGACGTGGCAGTGGTATCATCATTTGACAGAAACACCACCGCTAATGGCAATATAACAGCAGCCGACTACATCAATAGGCGTGTTTTTTCACTCTCTAAATACTTTGTGGAAAACTACAATGTTTTTTTGGAAAAATACCCTATGATAAATAGTCCCATACGCATAACAGAGATAGAAGTATGGGTAGGTGGAGGCTCATCGGCTGCAACATCATCTCAGAGGTTTTTTGCCTTGACAGATTTGGCAGAAGCATCTCCATATAACACTGCAATACAGACATCCCATGGGGCTGTTTTTCCAGACAATGCAGCTAACGTACTTTTTTCTTTGGTAAAAATGTCTCCAAATGTGGAATCCTTACCCAGCGGTATGACAGCTGATGATGATTACCTCGTTGTGGATAATGCTCGTCTGCTTTCTCCTGCTGAATACACTCTGCACCCTACTCTGGGTTATATAATTCTCAAAAACACATTACCAGAGGGAGCATCTTTGGCGGTGTCATTCAGATACACAGCAGGAGGAAAGACTTACACGGTGGGCGCATTTTCCACAGAAAAGACAAAACCTGAAAATCCTCTTATAACTAAACTAATAACCCCTACACACACACTTCCTACCAAAAAGGCTTGGGCGCAGATGATGAAAAACGCCTATTCGGTATCTTCGCCAAAGGACATAGAGATACTTTTTTATGACGCTCAAAAGGCTTCTTACCTAAACTCTGTGTACGGCAACACTCAGTACGCAGGACAAAAAATATCATCGATAGTGGGAGCAGACCGTCTCAATGCCAATGGAGATGCCACAGAAAATAATGCGGGAGACGGCTATGTAGATGCTGTGGAGGGGGTTACTTTTTTCTCCGCCGATGCAGTTTTGGTTTTTCCTTCGCTGTACCCTTTTGCGGTGGGGAGAGATTCTGTTTTGGTCAAAGATGAGTACTTAAAAAGCAAATATTCGTATTTATCACTTTACTCGCAAGTAAAGACGGTGGCGCATGACGATGTTTCAAAAAACAAATACATCATAAAAACACAGCAAGAGGCATCCTCAGTCCCTTTTTCTGAAAACCAAACACTTCTTAAAAATGAAAGCGGAGTATCTACCCGTATGGCAGGTATTGGGCTGAGGTATTATCCAAATGAAAAAACTACTCTTTATGCCTCTGTTATAAATGCTACCACTGTCAAAAAAAGTCAAAAGAACTACATAAACGATGCTTCATCATCTAAAACACAAATAGCAGTAGGGGCGCAGTATTCCGCTGCTGCACCTTGGTTAACGCGGTGGGCAGATGCTCTTAGTGCGCAACGATTGACAGCTCAGTCCCGCATAACATTAAAAGGAGATGCTGTGGTGCAGGCGGAAAAAACACGCAAATCATCTACCATAAGTGGCGAAAATGCAGTGCTGATAGATGATTTTGAAAGCAAAGGCACTGGTGAAGATTTGTCATCTCCCTCGGCGTGGGTGATGTCTTCCACACCTATGTCATCGCCTTTTGTGCCGATAGACAAGAGTCAGCCTTTGGCATTTAACTACAAAAGAGCGGCAGTTTCTTGGTACACCATAGACCCTATTTTTTACGGTAATGACAGCCGTACACCAGAGAATATACGTCAAGACCGCTCTTTGACTTCAAAAGATAATGTGCGCCGTGTGTATCGCAAGGAGATATTCCCTATGGAGGACACACCTGAAAATACCATAACAGATATTGCGACACTGGATATGTATTACCGTCCTATGGTGCGTGGGGCTTATAATGTCAATTATTCAGATATGACAGACTCTGCTCAGATGATTTCTCCTCCGCAAGAGCATTGGGCGGGGATAATGCGCAGTATCTCTCAGACGGATATTCATGGCAGTGGGCTTTCCAATATACATATTTGGGTGATGTACCCTTATGGCAAAGATGTTGATAAAAACATACAGTACGGTCGTTTGGTTATAGATGTGGGTGAAGTGTCGGAAGATATTTTTTCTGTGGGAGAAAAATTTGATGAGAGTGATGTCAATACTTCGGAACTGAAAAAGAAAAATACGCCCTATGGCTATGCCCCGTACAATACTCCTGCGGTTACTTCTTTTTCTGCGGATGAAGCTGTCATGCGTCTGCAAGATGTGGGGTTAAATGGTATGGATAATGATGCCGAAGCTCAAAAATACGGTGTTGGCTCTTTTTTCTCTCCTTCGTCTGCTGTGTATCAAGACCCTGCTGGTGATGATTACCGCTATTTCAAATCTTCTCTTTGGGATGCTCAGGGAGCGGATATACTGACTCGTTACACTCTTTTTAACAACACTCAGGGCAATACTTCTGGCATAACAGCACCTAAGGAGAGTTATTCTGTGCGTGCCACAGGTGCGACAGATGCTATGGATTATAACAGAGACGGTGTGTTGTCCACAGCAGAGAATTACTCGGCC